>JBARNC010000482.1:0-21305 GCA_049802775.1 Pseudolabrys sp.
TGTGATTCCTGGCGTCGGTCCGATACTGGCCACCGCTCTTGTCGCCAGTGTTGCTGACCCCAAGGCCTTTCGCTCAGGCCGCAGCAAGGACAGGCTCGGCAGTATCAGCAAACAAGGCGACCGCTATTTGCGCAGCCTGTTCATGGCGGGCGCGCTCGCCGTCATTCGCTATGCCAAGATCCATGGCTTCCAATTCGCCCGGTTCTGTTAACTGCCGGTACAAAGTATAATCTGCTCTCCGAAAGGGTTAATTAATTGGAAAACTCCGACTTTTCGGCTCGCAGTAACACAATGGAATCTGCTCAGCTGGAGCTACGATAGGGCGGGCGCGGGATTGCGATGTGCGCAGCGCGCAACGCGGCCGACCAACGTTCGCGCAGATCCTGGAAATAGGGCTCCCCGGGCTCTATCCGGTAATTCACCTCTGCATTGCAGGAGTCTCTGCGGACGACCAGAATGTCGATCGGAAGCCCGACCCCGAGATTGGAGCGCATGGTGGAATCCATCGAGATCAACCCGATCTTGAGCGCGTCATAGAGGTCGGTGTCGAAACCGATGGCGCGGTCGAGGACTGGCTTACCATATTTGTGTTCGCCGATCTGAAGATAGGGCGTGTCGGTCGTGCACTCGATGAAATTGCCCGCCGAGTAGATCATGAACAGTTGCAAGCGGCCGCCCCTGATCTGGCCGCCAAACAAAAACGCCACTTCGTGATCGACCTCGGCCGCAGCCAATGCCTTGCCTTCGGCAGTCTGCAAATTACGGATGGTGCGGCCGATGCGCTGCGCAGCTTGGAACAGGGTCGGCGCATTCATCAGTGTCTCGACCTCACCGGTTTCCGGATTTTCAACGCCCTCGGTCAGCGTCGAACGCACCGATTGGCTAAGCGACAGGTTACCGGAAGAGGCGATGGCCATGATGCGCTCACCCGGCTGCGTATAGACATGCAGCTTGCGGAAGGTAGAGATGTTGTCGAGGCCCGCATTGGTACGCGTATCGGCGACCATGACAAGGCCGGCGCTTACGAGGATTCCGCAGCAATAAGTCATGGGCTTGACGATTTTTCTAAGTGTTAGGCCGCAAGTTTATAGCGACCTGATGGGCCCTTCGGCAATGCATCACGTTTGGGCCTGCTGGCGTGCCTGGTCGACGCGCACGGCGACAGTCAGCGTTTCACCGCCGCCGCCAAAACGCGTGCCGCGTACAGGAGCGGCGCCGAGATAATCCAAACCGACCGCGACCCGCACATGGGCGTCGGTGATGCAAATACCATTGGTCGGATCGAAGCCGATCCAGCCCAGGTTCTCGACATAAGCTTCCGCCCAGGCGTGACCGGCGTCCTGGGCGGTAACGCCGTCGGCGCGGTGGAAGTGGCCTCCGACGTACCGTGCCGGTACGCCGAGGGCTCGAGCGGCCGCGACAAAGATATGGGTGATGTCCTGGCAGACGCCGCGCCGAAGCGAAAAAGCTTCCGCGGCAGTAGTGGCAGCATGAGTTGGATCGGTATCGAAAGCAATTTCACGATTAAGCACTGTGAGAAGCGCGTGCAATAGTATCAGCGTATCGCCATCCGTGGCGGCGCGTGTCGCTTCCGCGAAGTCGATGATCGCGGCGTCGGTTTGGGTCAGCGAGGTTTCGCGCAAGTAAAGCTGCGGCGGAAAGCGCTCGATTGCGCCGCTCACTAGGCCGTCGGTATCTTGCGTGTCGACCTCGCCCGCTACCTCGACCGTTAACTTGTTGAATGGGCCCTCAGCCGTGAACGAATGGGTGATATTGCCAAAAGCATCCTCATGCTGATGCAGCAGGCAATCCTCGGACAGATCGATACGCCAGGACACCACGTGCTGCCCGTCATGATCGCGCGGAGTCAGCCGCAACAGCTGCGTTACGCCGGTGGGCGGCGTGTCGTAAGCGTAGGTGGTCGCGTGCGAGATTCGTATTCGCATGGGAGCTATTGGCTGCTTCTAGCACAATGCCAGAGTAGCGGCCGGGCACTCATGTCAGGAATTGCTCGGTGACCAGCGCGCCGAGTCGGTTGTTCTCGGTAATGAATTCGCCAATGAACTCGTGCAAGCCGCGCTGGAAAATGCCGTCCATGCGGCTGGTTTGCAGGCGTGTGCGAATGCCGCGCGCTTGCCGTTGTGCTGGTCCTTGTTTGCCATAGGCACCGGCGATCGAATCCAGATTGCGCACGATTGCCTCGTAGCAGGAGGCGAGCGAGCGTGGCATCTCATCGCGCAAAATCAACAGATCGGCGACCAGCCATGGCTTCAGACTCTCGCGATAGACCCAGTGATAGGCGGTAAGGGCGGACACCGAGCGCAAGATCGCGGCCCATTGGAAGTAGTCGAGCGGTCCGCCGACGCGCTCATTTTCCGGCAGCAACAGATGATATTTGACGTCAAGGATGCGCGCTGTGTTGTCGGCGCGCTCAATATAAACTCCGAGCCGGGAAAACCAGTAGGCGTCGTTGCGCAACATGGTGCGGTAGGCCGAACCGTCATAGCGTAGCGAGGATTCCTGGACCCAGCGCAGGAAGCGTGAGAACTCTTCGCGCGAGGTGGGGCCGTTGCCGTAGCGCTTCAGCTCGAGCCAGGTGCCGTTGATGGCGTCCCACATTTCCATGGTGAGCGCGGTACGCACGGCGCGTGCATTGCCACGGGCAAGCTCAAAACATGAACGAATCGATGACGAGTTGGCGGTCGAGAAAGCCAGGAAATCGGTAACGTTTGTTTCGTTGGCCTCGTCATAAAGCTTGAAGAAGGCGGCCGCACAGCCGGCGGTCGCGACCGCCGATTCCCATTCGTTGCTGGTGCCGACATAGGCGAGGGGGAGTGCCGACAGGCGCTGTGTGGCGTCGAGAATGCGCGCAAGATATTCCGCGCGCTCGACGTAACGCGAGAGCCAATAAAGGTTATCAGCGGTGCGCGAGAGCATCGTCTATTCGCTATCGTCCCAGCCACGCAAGAGAAGCGAGCGCAAGCAGGGATCCATACCCTTTGTCCTATCGATAGGCTGCGGAGTATGGCTCCCCGCTTTCGCGGGGACGAAGGCGATTGTAAGTGTCATCCGTCCAACACCCACGTGTCCTTGGTCCCGCCGCCCTGGCTGGAATTGACCACCAGCGAGCCTTCGTTCAACGCCACCCGTGTTAGTCCGCCCGGCACAATCCGCACGCGGTCGCGCCCAGTCAGCACGAATGGCCGCAAGTCGACGTGCCGCGGGGCCACGCCTTGCTCGACGCAAGTCGGACACGTGGACAGCGCCAGCGTCGGTTGGGCGATGAAATTCTTCGGCGATGTTTTAAGCTTGGCGCGAAATTGCTCGATAGCGACCTTGCTAGCGGAGGGGCCGATCAGCATGCCGTACCCGCCGGAGCCGTGCACTTCCTTCACAACCAGCTCGTGCAAGTGATCGAGCACGTAGGTGAGGTGCTCTTCCTCGCGGCAGCGCCAGGTCGGCACGGTCTTCAGCAACGGCTCTTGGCCGAGATAGAACTTTACGATTGCCGGCATGAAGCTGTAGACCGCCTTGTCGTCGGCGATACCGGTACCAACCGCGTTGGCGAGCGTGACATTGCCAGCCTGGTACGCCGACATAAGTCCGGGCACCCCGAGTGCGGAATCCGGGCGGAAGGTGAGGGGATCGAGAAAGTCATCGTCGATGCGCCGGTAAATCACGTCAACGCGGCGCGGCCCCTGCGTGGTGCGCATGTGGACGAACTCGTCCTTGAGGAAAAGATCGCGGCCCTCGACCAGCTCGACACCGAGCTTGTCGGCGAGGAACGAATGCTCGTAGTAGGCGGAATTGAACACGCCGGGCGTGAGCAGCACGACATTCGGATCGCGAGAGGCTGATGACGGCGCGACCGATGTCAGCGTGGCGAGCAATTCGTCCGGATAGTTTTCAACCGGTGCGATACGATGCCGTGAAAACAATTCCGGAAACAGCCGCATCATGATTTCACGGTTTTCCAGCATGTAGGAAACGCCGGAGGGCGTACGGGCATTGTCCTCGAGCACGTAAAACGTTTCGGCATCGACGCGCACGATGTCGATACCGGCGACATGCAGGTAGATATCGTACGGCACCTTCTGCCCGCTCATTTCAGGACGGAAAGCGGGATTGCGGAACATCAGGTCGTCGGGCACCACGCCGGCACGGAGAATTTCGCGCGCGCCATAGATGTCTTTGATGAAGGCGTTGAGCGCGGTGACACGTTGGGTGAGGCCCTTTTCCAGGAGCCGCCATTCGGTACCCGACATGATGCGCGGGATGACATCGAACGGAATCAGGCGTTCCTGCGCGTCGGCTTCGCCGTAAACCGCGAACGTGATGCCAATGCGCCGGAAGATCAGCTCAGCCTCGCGCCGCCGATAGGCCAGCACATCTGGCGGCACCTCTTCGAGCCAGCGCGACAGCTCGCTATAGGCCGGCCGCACGCCGCCGTTATGGCCCTTCATTTCATCGAAGGCGGCAACCATCCAGGTCCCCCAGCTTGCAGGTTACGCAGCGCGCGTCCAAGCCTTCCGTTTCGCAGCCTTCCACAGTCTAGCGTTGCAAGCTTCAGGCCAAGGGAAATATTAATTAAAACGGTATCTTAGCTGGGTGGATTGGAAGTGTATGCAGCCGCTGCCCAATAAATGAGCGGCCACAAAAGGACGCGGCTTGAGCGGCTACGGAGGCCACGCTACGTCCTTGGAACGCCACAAGGACAACGCGATGAGCGCCAAGCCCGACATCGTTACCGCTGCCGTGCTGGTGATTGGCGACGAAATTTTGTCGGGCCGCACCAAGGATAAGAACATCGGCTATATCGCCGACTATCTTACCGCCATTGGCATTGATCTCAAGGAAGTGCGGGTGGTTTCCGATGACGCTGCTGCAATCGTGGAGGCGCTCAACGGTTTGCGCGCGAAATATACGCATGTGTTCACCACCGGCGGCATCGGGCCGACGCACGACGACATTACCGCAGATTGCGTGGCTGAGGCCTTTGGTGTCGCGTTGGAGTTTCACCCCGAGGCAGTGGCAATCCTGAAGGAACGGCTGGGCAAGACCGGCGGTGAGCTCAACGAGGCGCGTCTGCGCATGGCACGCATTCCGCACGGCGCCGCACTTGTCGCAAACAAAGTGTCGGGCGCACCCGGTTTCTGGATCGGCAATGTCATCACGATGGCCGGCATTCCAGCAGTTATGCAAGGGATGCTCGACGAGGTCGCGCCGAAACTGAAGACTGGAACCAAATTGTTGTCTGAGACGATCCGTGCCGACGCCAAGGAAGGCGATGTCGGCACCGAACTGGGCGCCATCGCAAAGGCACATCCCGAGGCAATCATCGGCAGTTATCCATTCATCGATGAGCAGCACGGACCCAACACGAACATCGTGGTACGTTCGCGGGATGCGGAGAAACTTGCGGTGGTGAAAGCCGAGGTCGAGACGATGCTTGTGAAATTAAAATCGCAATTGGGGGCGGCGCGCTAGGATGCCGACCGCGCCATCAACTCCGCTCATTCCGGCGCAAGCTGGAATCCAGTGTCTCGGGTCCCCGCTTTCGCGGGGACGAGCGGTTTGAGGCAGACCAATGCCAAAACCGCAGGCTGAAAATTCGCCCCATCCGGAAAAAATCTTTCCCGTCTCCTGGGACCAATTTCATCGCGATTCGCGCGCACTCGCCTGGCGGCTGCACGAGGCGGGGCCGTTCGAGGCAATCGTCTGCATTACCCGCGGCGGGCTGGTGCCGGCGGCGATCGTTGCACGCGAACTCAACGTGCGGATGATCGAAACCGTGTGCGTCGTGAGCTATCGGGATTACAAGAACCAGGGCGATCTCACCGTGCTCAAAGGCATCGCGCCGGAGGTGGCCGCGCTGCACGCGCAAGGCAAGCGCGTGCTAATCGTCGACGACCTTGTCGACACCGGCAACACCGCGCGGGTGGTGCGTGACTTGCTGCCGGATGCGCATTTCGCCACGGTCTATGCCAAGCCAATGGGGCGGCCCCTCATTGACACATTCGTCACTGAAGTCTCGCAGGACACCTGGATCTATTTCCCGTGGGACACCGGACTTGCATTCCAGCCGCCGATCCGCGAGGGCGGGGACTAGCAACAAAGATCTTGAAGGACGCTCAATGCTGACACGACGCTCTTTACTCGCCGCCGCTGCGGCGCTTGCCGCCGGTACGCCCGAAGCCGGGGCGCAGTCGAATTATGCGAACCAGCCTGTCCGGATACTGGTTGGTTATGCGGCCGGTGGCGGTGTCGATATTGTCGCGCGGCTGGTGCAGGAACCGATGAAGGCGGCGCTCGGCCAGACGATCTTGATCGAGAACCGGACAGGCGCGAGCGCGATGCTGGCGACCGGTGCGGTCGCGAAAGCGCCGCCAGATGGCTACACGCTGTTGATGGCGGCATCCGGCGAAGTCGCGATCAATCATTTCCTGTTCAAGGAAAAGATGGCCTACGACCCGGTGAAGGAGCTGGTGCCAATTGCAATGATCGGCATCGTGCCGTGTGTGGTTGTGGTCGCTGACGCAACGCCCGTCCATAATCCGAAGGAACTGATCGCTTACGCCAAGGCGAACCCCGGCAAGTTGTCTTTCTCGTCGTCGGGTATTGGCAATCCGCAACAGTTGGCCGGTGAGTTGATGAACACCATGGCAGGAACGCACGTGCTGCACGTGCCCTATCGCGGTTCGGCACCGGCGGTGACGGATGTTGCCACCGGCGCCGTCACCATGAGCTTCTCCAGTCTCGCGGCAGCGTTGCCCCTGATGCAGGCCGGCAAGATTCGCGCGGTCGCGGTCACCTCGCGCGAGCGAATGCCGCAATTGCCTGACGTCGCGCCTCTGAGCGAAGGCGCACCAGGTCTCTCGGGTTACGAGCTGCTCAACTGGTTCGCCATGTTCGGCACCGCCGGCACGCCACCAGAAATAGTTGAGCGTCTCAACGGTATCGTAAACACCGCACTCAAGACCCCAGCGATCGCCGATAAGCTGCTGCCTCAGGGCATCGTGCCAAAGCCGATGAAAGTTGCCGAGTTCAAGGCTTTTGTGGATTCCGAACGCACGAAATTCGGGAAGATCGTCGAGCAGGCCAATATCAAATTGAGCAACTAATCCGGTTTGGGTGTATCATCAACCAACGCCAGAAAATGCCCCGTCGGGGAGGACACCAATGAATGTCAAACCGAATACCCGCAACGCCAAGCCGGTTGATGACAAGCGCTCGCGTCACGTGCGGCCGCAGGATATGGCGTGGGACAAGATGCGGTTTCCCGGCTGCCAGACCAAGACCCTGCTGTTCGATCCCAAGAGCGGCCTTGCGACTGTCCTGATCAAGATGGAGCCGGGCGCGACCTTGCCCGACCACGAGCACGTTCTGATCGAGCAGACCTACGTGCTGGAAGGGTCCCTGGTGGACAAGGAAGGCCCTGACGCCGGCTTGGAAGTTGGCCCCGGCGAATTCGTCTGGCGTCCGGCGGGTAGCCGGCACGAGGCGTGGTGCCCGAAGGGCGGCACCATGATCGCGATCTTCCAAGTGCCGAATAGATTTTTCGAGAAGGACGGCAAAGTGACCGACGCCGGCGGCAAGGACTGGCAGTCGACCTGGGGGCACGTGTTATCGGAATAGTTTAACGCGCCGCCGCGTGGGCTCATCCGCCGCACGCCGGCGCGGTGAGTGAAATGCCACGCGGACGTGGCGGAATGGTAGACGCAAGGGACTTAAAATCCCTTGGGAGATTTCCCGTGAGGGTTCGAGTCCCTCCGTCCGCACCAATAAATCAAACACTTAGCTGGAAGTGGACACCGGCGAGGGGAAAATGACGATTTTAAGTCGTGGCATCCGGCTGGAGATTGGTACTTTGGCGCTGTGTGTCGCAAGCTCGGCCGGGGCGCAGGATAACTTGGAGCAAAGCAAGACCGGCGCCCAACTTTACGCATCCTATTGCATTAGGCGGGACCGCGCAGGTCGTGAGGGTACTTGTATCGCCGCACTCGCTCACTTGCGGCGCCTTGCGCTGGAGGCCGAAACGCGACGTTCTCGAACGCGCCGATGGCGACGCGCCCATTCCGTTATCTCTGCGACAGTTGCGCGTCTCTGCGCAACGCCGTGATTGCTGCTCTTTTCACTGATCGAACATAGGTCTCGTACATGCGGATGACGATCAACTGCGATATGGGCGAGGGGTTCGGTTTATATCGCCTTGGGGATGATGCGGCGATGATGCCCCATATCGACCTGGCAAATGTTGCTTGCGGTTTCCATGCTTCCGACCCGACAACGATGCGTCAAACGGTACGCCTTGCGAAAAAGTACGCAGTCAAAGTCGGTGCACATCCGTCGCTACCGGACCTTCAGGGCTTTGGCCGGAGGGCAATGGTTATCTCGCCGACGGAAGTGACTGATTTAGTGACCTATCAAGTCGGGGCGCTGAAGGCGTTTCTTGATGCCGAAGACGTCCCGCTCAACCACGTCAAACCGCACGGCGCGCTGTATGGCATGGCTGCCCGCGACGAAGAAATTGCAGCGGCGATCGCCAATGCTGTGCTTCCATTCGGGGTCCCAATACTCGGAATGGCATTTACGGCACACGAAACTGCTTACAGGGACAAGGGCGTCCAACTTATTCCGGAATTTTATGCTGATCTTGAATACGATGGGGACGGCAATTTGATTCTCAGCCGCGTGCATGATGCCGTCGACCCTGCTAAAGCGGCAGCGAGAGTATTACGAGTGCTGCGAGATCACGCTGTCACGACGACAGCTGGCCGGGACATTCCTGTCAAAGCGACGACAGTCTGTGTGCATTCTGATACCCCGGCGGCGGTTGCCATTGCCGCTGAACTGGACCGGGTTCTTCGACAGGCTCCTGTCAGGCCGTGACCAGTCCGGGCCAGCTGTCGTCTGCACCACTGCAATGCCAGAATTATGCAATAGCGACTTTACGATGACTCACCAGGGGATATTCCGGAGTTCGATCGCCGCGCTCGCGGCCTTGGCGCTTGCCGGCTGCGCTTCCGAGGAAGCCGCCAGCCGATTCCTCGTCCCGCCGGACAAGTATGTCCTCTATAGCTGTGCGGAGCTTGCCACCGCATCACAGACTACTCTTACCCGCCAACATGAGTTGGAAATGCTGATGGCGAAGGCCGAAGCGGGTCCGGGCGGCCAGTTGGCGAGCGCCATGGCCTACCGGGCGGAATATCTCCAATTGCGCGGCGAAATGGACCAATTGCGCAAGACCGCCGACGAAAAGAACTGCAAGTTCGTGCCTGGTGGGCGCACGAGCGACTTGGTTGTCCGCTGATAGCCCGGCAGGGTTGGAGCATGGGGCGTTTTAATCAGTGTTCTGATTACGTTCCTTGTCATCGTTCTGGTGCTCTATCTGATCGATATGCTGCCGATTGACGGCAGGGCGAAGCAGATCGTCCGCGTGATCGTCATCATCATCGGCGTGTCATCGCTGCTGAAATACCTGGCAGTTTACCAGCGACCTAAAGCGCAACGCGACGCAGCCGCAGCGCATTGCCGACGACACTGACCGACGACAGCGCCATCGCGGCGGCTGCGATGATTGGCGACAACAGCAAACCGAACACCGGATAGAGTACGCCGGCAGCGATCGGCACGCCGGCGGCATTGTAGACGAAGGCGAAGAACAGGTTCTGCCGGATATTGCTCATCACTGCCGCCGACAGCACGCGCGCCTTAACGATACCGTTGAGGTCACCCTTGAGCAGGGTGATGCCCGCGCTTTCAATCGCGACATCGGCGCCGGTGCCCATGGCGATGCCGACTTCAGCAGCGGCGAGCGCTGGCGCGTCGTTAACGCCGTCGCCGGCCATGGCGACCGCATGACCTTCACGTCGCAGCCTTTCGACAACGGCATTCTTCTGATCGGGCAGCACTTCCGCCTCGACATCCGCAATGCCAAGCCGCCGGGCGACGGCCTGCGCCGTGGTGCGATTGTCACCGGTGAGCATGACCACGCGAATGCCGTCCGCGGCGAGGGCTCTGAGCGCGTCGGGCGTGGTCTCCTTGATTGGGTCGGCGACGGCAATGACGCCCGCGGCCTTGCCGTTCACGGCAAGAAAGATAGCCGTCGCTCCGTCCGTGCGCAGGCTTTCTGCTTCCGCAGCGATAGCTGACGTATCGATATTCAATTCGCCGAGAAACCTGGCATTCCCGAGCGCAAGTCGTTTGCCGTCGACCGTGCCGAGGACACCCTTACCGCTGGGTGCATTGAAATCTCCTGCCGGTGATAGCTCCAGTTTGCGCTCTGCTGCAGCTGCGACGATGGCTGCTGCCAGGGGGTGCTCGCTGCCGCGCTCGATGCTGGCCGCAAGCTGAAGCACTTGCGCTTCATTGAAACCGGACGTGAAGGAAACCGCCACAACTTTTGGCTTGCCTTCCGTGAGCGTGCCAGTTTTGTCGATGACAAGAGTATCGATCTTTTCCATGCGCTCCAGCGCTTCGGCGTTCTTGATCAACACACCGGCCTGCGCGCCGCGGCCGACGCCCACCATTATTGACATCGGCGTGGCGAGCCCCAGCGCGCAAGGGCAGGCGATGATCAGCACGCTCACTGCCGCTACCAGTCCATAGGCGAACCGCGGTTCGGAGCCGAAAGTCGCCCAGGCGGCGAAGGCGATGAGGGCAACTGCGATCACGGTTGGCACGAACCAGGCCGATACCTGGTCGGCGAGGCGCTGGATTGGCGCGCGGCTGCGCTGCGCGCTCGCCACCATCTGTACGATTTGAGACAGCAATGTATCGCGGCCAACCTTGTCGGCACGCATGATGAAGCTTCCGCTTTTGTTGATCGTGCCGCCGATGACACGAGAATCCTTTTCTTTGGCAACCGGCATGGATTCGCCAGTGACCATGGACTCATCGAGCGCAGAATGGCCTTCGATTACGACGCCATCCACCGCTACCTTGTCGCCGGGACGAACACGCAAGCGATCGCCGGCTTTCACGGCATCAAGCGAAACTTCCTCATCGCCGCCATCATCCTTCACGCGGCGCGCGGTCTTTGGTGCAAGATCGAGGAGGGCACGGATCGCGCCAGAGGTCGCCTCGCGTGCGCGCAACTCCAATACCTGCCCCATCAACACCAGGACAGTGATGACGCTGGCGGCTTCAAAATAGGAGGCCGGCGCACCACCATGGCCGCGGAATGCATCCGGGAAAATTCCCGGCGCGAACGTGGCGGCCAGGCTGTAGACATAGGCCACACCGGTGCCCATGGCGATCAGTGTGAACATGTTGAGATTGCGCGTGATGAGCGATTGCCACCCGCGCACGAAGAACGGCCAGCCGGCCCACAAAACGACCGGCGTCGCAAAGGCAAATTGCACGTAGTTCGATAGCGTCGGTCTGACCCAATTGTGTATGCCGACGACATGCGCGCCCATTTCAAGGGTGAAGACCGGCAGCGTCAGCACCAGGCCGATCCAGAAGCGGCGTGTCATGTCGATGAGTTCGGGATTGGGTCCGGTCTCGGTGCCCGCGATTTCAGGCTCAAGCGCCATGCCGCAGATTGGGCACGCGCCGGGTCCGACTTGGCGGATCTCGGAATGCATCGGGCAGGTGTAGATGGCGCCTTCACGCACGGGTTCGGGTTCGCGTACGCCCAGATATTTTTGCGGATCGCTGATAAATTTGGTGCGGCAGCCGGCGGAGCAGAAATAAAAAGTGTGGCCGTGATGGTCGGCGCGGTGTTTGGCGGTGTGCGGATCGACCATCATGCCGCAGACGGGGTCGAGCACACCACCCGCAGGTCCTTCGTGATAATGGTGATGTTCTGCTGTCACGCCCGCACCTTGCCTAAAATACCCCCTGGGGGTATATAGACGTCATGGCAAAGGACAGCAAGACGGCGACTCTCAAGCGGCTCAACCGCATCGAAGGCCAGGTGCGGGGCCTGGCTCGTATGGTCGAGGGCGACCGTTATTGCATCGACATCGTGACGCAGATTGGCGCCGTGCGCGCTGCGCTGCGCCGGGTCGAGGAGGAAATCCTGCGCGATCACGTGGCGCATTGCGTCGACCACGCGATCAAGAGCGGGAACAAGGCCGATCAGCGGCGCAAGGTCGCCGAGCTGATAGACGTGATGGGGAGGGCGGCGCGGTAGCGCTCGGCGCAAGGTACACCTGCCGCTCATGCCCGCGAAAGCGGGCATCCAGAGTTTGCTGCACAATTTACAAATAGCACTGGGTTCCCGCTTTCGCGGGCATGAGCGGAAAGTTATGCGTACTTCTTACGCGCCAGCGCGGCACCCTGACCGAGCGCCATGAGCTTCGCCTCGGCAATCTCGCGCCGCATCGGGGCCATACCGCAATTGGTGCAGGCGACGATCTTTTCATTGGGTACGAATTTCATGACTTCGCCGATCACCTGTGCCACGCGTTCAGGTGTTTCGACCTGATCGCTCGCCACGTCAATCACTCCGATCAGTACATCCTTGCCTTCGAGCAACGACAACAGTTTCAGCGGCACGCGTGAATTAATGCATTCGACCGAAACCTGACCGATGCGACTTTTGGCGAGCGCCGGAAAAATCTGCTCGTATTGCCGCCATTCGCCGCCGAGCGAATTCTTCCAGTCGATGTTGGCCTTGATGCCATAGCCATAGCAAATGTGCACGGCGGTGGTGCATTTGAGTCCATCGATCGCGCGATGCAGCGCCTCGATGCCCCAGTCGGCGACTTCGCCCATGAACACGTTGAAAGCCGGTTCGTCGAACTGGATGACGTCGACGCCGTCTTTTTCGAGCGCGCGCGCTTCCTTGTTGAGCAGGTCTGCGAAAGCCATTGCCATTTTAATCTTGTCGCCGTAATGCGAGTCGGCGATCGTGTCGCAAATCGTCATTGGCCCCGGCAGCGTAATCTTGAGTTTGCGCCGGGTGTGGGCGCGAGCGTGACGCGCTTCTGCCTGATGGACGCGACCCTTGAGTTTGAGCTCTCCGCGCACCACCGGCACCATGGCTTTGTAGCGGTCGGCACGGATTCCCATCTCGACCCTGTGTGCGAAGTCAATGCCATCGACGAATTCCAGGAAACCATGAACGAAATGCTGACGCGACTGCTCTCCGTCGCAGACGATGTCGATGCCCGCATCCTCCTGCCATTTGACGGCAAGCAACGTGGCGTCGAGCTTGGCTGAGGCCAGTTCATCGCCTTGCAGCCGCCACTGCGGCCACAGCTTGTTTGGTTCGGCGAGCCAGGACGGTTTCGGCAGGCTGCCGGCGACGGTCGAGGGAAACATCATTCCTTTTGACTCTCGTAACGCTCGGGCGGGCGCCAACTATAGAGCCAATCGTAACGCGCGCGCAGTTTTTCTCCGCCCATCGCCTGCATTGCCAGATTGCGAACGAGCGCCTCCGGTCCCGTCAGCCCATAAATGCGGCCCTGACGCCGGGAAAATTGTTGGGCACGCATGGTGCGGTGCCAGCGCGCGCCCTCGAAAGCGCGCAGTGCGTCGGAAGGATCATCGAGATATTTGCCCAACATGTCGGCCACCACCGCAGCGTCCTCGATCGCCATGCTAGCGCCCTGTGCGAGGAATGGCAGCATCGGGTGGGCGGCGTCTCCGATCAGCGTCACGGGTAGCCTGCCCGCGCGGAAAGGTACCTTGCGGTCGTACAGTGCCCATTTCAACCAACGGTCGGGAATTGCGACGAGTGCGCGCGCCTTCTCCGACCAGGCCCACCGCCCGAAATGGCGCAACATATCGGTGCGGTCGCCGGACGCCGACCAACCTGTCTTGCTCCACTCGTCGTGAACAATGCCGACGATGTTGATAAGGCGGCCGGCCCTCACTGGATAATGCACGAGATGGGCATCGTGCCCGAGCCAGAGGTGAACGAATGGCTCGCGGAATTCTGCGGACACGGTATCGGCTGAGATAAGCGCACGCCAGGCGGTCCGGTGGCGGAAGGTTACTGGCTGATGGCGGTGCAAGCGCGCGGCGACACTCGACCAGATGCCATCGGCACCGATCAGCGCGATGCCGCGTTCGTCGAGAACCTGGCTGCCACGTTTGGCTACGACACTGACACCTTTAACGTGGGCGGCGAAATCCTCGACCCGAACACCGAGTTTGAGCGCCACGTCGAGCTCTTTTTGAGCTACATCAGCCAGCGCCGATTGCAAGTCGCCGCGATGGAGCGACCAATAGGGAGCGCCGTACCGGCGCTCAACTGCGTCACCCAACGGAATACGAACAATCTCGCGAGCGGAGCCACCGGCCATAACCCGGATTGCCTGTGGCGCGACGGCAACCGATGCGAGACGCTCACGCAGTCCGAGAGCGATCAATACACGACTGCCATTCGGCGACAGCTGGAGCCCGGCACCGGCCTCTTCCAGTTTCTCTGCTTGCTCGAATACGGTCACGCGCATGCCTGCACGTGACATCGCCAGCGCGGCCGTCAGCCCGCCAATGCCGGCACCGGCGACGATGACATGACGCGCGGGCGCCATGGCCAAAGGTCCCGAAAAAGATCAGGCGGCAGCGGAATGCGGCAATGCGCATTGCGGCGGACGGGCCGCATGCGAATTAAGCGCCGAATCGAAGCGGTAGAGAGTCGAGCAGTAGGGACAGATAATTTCTTTGCCCTCGCCCATGTCGAGGAATACATGCGGATGATCGTGCGGCGGTGTCGCACCAACGCACATAAATTCCCTGGCGCCGATCTCGATTACCGGCACGCCTGGTTCGTTATGAAAGTGGGGGACGACGTGTTCCGTCATGGAAAATCCTCATGCTGCCGCGCGGAGCGCGCAAATTTCGGGGCACCATAGCGAGGCGGGCGTGCGATGCCTAGGGCTATGCCGACGTACCCGTTCGCAGGTAAAAGCCACGCATGTCACGATTCAAGAACGGCGAGGTCGAGATCGCCTATCTCGACGAGGGTAACGGCGAGCCGATCGTGCTGGTCCATGGCTTCGCCTCCACCAAGGAAGTGAACTGGGTACTGCCCGGCTGGGTCATGACGCTAACGCACGAAGGCCGGCGTGTGATTGCGCTCGATAACCGCGGACACGGTGCTTCCAGCAAGCTCTACGATCCTTCCGCCTATCACAGCGCTATAATGGCTGAGGACGTTCGTGCTCTGCTTGATCATCTGAAGCTCGAACGCGCGGACGTGATGGGCTATTCGATGGGCGCACGCATCACGGCGTTCCTCACAACCAAACATCCATCGCGCGTGCGCTCCGCGATTTTCGGCGGTCTCGGTATTCGGCTGGTGGAAGGCGTTGGCCTGCCCGAGAGCATCGCTGAATCGCTGGAGGCGCCGTCGATCGCCGACGTGCGAGATTTGACCGGTCGTATGTTTCGGATCTTCGCCGAACAGACGAAATCGGACCTGCGCGCGCTTGCAGCCTGCATCCGCGGCTCGCGGCAGACATTGAGCCGTGCCGAGGTGGCGGGCGTCTGTGTGCCGGTATTGGTTGCAGTCGGAACAAGAGATCAGGTTGCCGGTAGTGCCCATGAATTGGCCGCGCTTATTCCGGGTGCGCGCGCTCTCGATATAACGGACCGTGACCATATGCTTGCGGTTGGCGACAAGGTTTATAAGGCCGGCGTTATCGACTTCCTTAACCAACGCGGATGAGCCATGCGCCGTGTGCTTTGCAGCACTCTCTTTATGACTTCGAAATTGTGATAAAAGACCTATCTAGGGATCCGAGAGGTGCCGGGAGAACTTGCGTATGGCTCAATATCAGACACGGCCCGTACGGGGCCTCGATAAGGTGGATCCGGTCTGGGCGCGTATCCGCAGCGAAGCGGAGGACGTGGCGCGCCGCGAGCCGGAGCTCGCCACCTTCATCTATGAAAACATTCTTCATCATGACGGGCTCGAAGCCGCGATTGCTCACCGGGTCAGCCAGCGCCTCGCCCATGCGGATGTGTCGGCCGACCTGATCCGCCAAGCCTATGATGACGCGCTCGAGGATCAACGGACGCTCGGCGAGGCCTTCCGTGCCGACATTGTCGCTACCGTCGACCGCGATCCAGCCACCAGCCGCTTCATCGAACCGGTTCTCTATTACAAGGGTTTTCACGCCATCCAGACGCATCGTTTGGCGCACTGGCTCTACGGCAAAGGCCGCAAGGACTTTGCGCTCTATTTGCAAAGCCGTGCCTCGTCGGTATTCCAGTGCGACATCAATCCGGCAGCGAAAATCGGGCGTGGGATTTTCCTCGACCACGCCACAGGGCTTGTGGTCGGCGAAACTGCGGTGATCGAGGATGATGTTTCGATCCTGCACGATGTCACGCTCGGCGGCACCGGCAAAGAGCACGAGGACCGCCATCCGAAAATCCGCCGCGGCGTGATGATTGGTGCAGGCGCCAAGATCCTCGGCAATATCGAGGTTGGCCATTGCGCGCGCATCGCCGCCGGCTCGGTTGTCATCAAGCCGGTACCGAACAATGTCACAGTCGCTGGCGTGCCGGCCAAGGTGGTCGGTGAAGCTGGTTGCCCGGAGCCCTCGCGCGCCATGGACCAGATGCTTTATGGCATCATGCTCGACGGATGACATGCTTGCGTCGGGCCGCCCGATCGGGCAAGGAGACGTTGCCTTAAGATAGGAGCGGGCCGTTGGACGTCCAGGAAGTCAGACAACTCGACAGTTACCTGAAGAAGCTGTTCGGCAACGCAAATATCCGCGTGGTACCGAAGGGCTCGGATACCGCTGAGATTTTCGTCGGCGAGGACGATCTCGGTGAACTCACCGTCGACGATGAGGATGGCGAGCGCTCGTACAATTTCCGGATGGTCATCCAGGTCGGCAACGACCCTAGTATCCAGCCTGTGCCGACGCTCAACGCCTATCTCAGGCACAAGTTCGACAACGAAAATATTCGCGTGGTACCGCGTCCGAAAAAGACGGATTCACTGGAAGTTTATATTGGCGATGAATTTATCGCGGTGTTGTTCCTGGAAATCGAGAAAGGCCGTCGATCCTATATTCTCGAACTGCCCATCCTCGACGTGGATCTGGTGAATTGAGCACCACGCCGAGCAGAGAGTTGGTTAGTTCGGATGCAATCGCGCGATCAGGCGATCGATAGCGCTTGCGACGTTTCGCCAATCGGTCAGCCAGTCGCGCGGAAAGCGCAATGTGATGTCGGCATTGCCGATGCGCCGCTCCAGCAGGCACACACCTGAATTGGTAACCCCCTTGCGTGAGCAGCGCGCCAGAAAATGCTCGGGCGCGGTCGACTCGAACACGAGATCCTCTCCCTGATAAGGCGTGTCGATACGAAAACTGCGAAAAGTTAGCCCGGGCGGACCCGCGACCGGCTCCGCCACCAGGTAGCGCGGGTAGATTGTCTGTACACGCTCGATCAAGGGCAGCGTAGCCTCTCCGGACGCGATGGTGACGAACAATCGTTCGTTCGGGTCGGTCGGAGCGCCGATCGTCGGTTTGATGGCAGGGTCCGGCGGCACCAAGGTTGGCCATGAATACGAAAGGTCGACGCGTTCATGTGCGCCGGGGCGGCGTTGGACGCTCATGCGGATCGCCGCCGGTTCGATGTTGAAAACGGTGCCGGAAATGACGATCGGCACTGACGGCGCATCCAGTGCAACTGGCACATCGGGCCAGAGCGGCCATAGCACGTAAGCAACATAGAACCCGGCGATAACAACCACCGCGCCGAAAATCACGAGCGGCGCCAGTAGCGGGCTATGCCCGCCGCGTCGCCGACGTTGGGGGGTGCGCCGGGTGGCCGGAGAGCGCTCCTGCGCGAGAATAGCCAATTTGTGCTCCTTGCGGGCGAATCGGGCGATTATGCCACGGCATATCCGCCGGCGGCCTCGAGGACGTAGGCATTTACCATTCATTAAGGATTGGCTGGCGTGGGCCCATCGCGTTTGCAACAGATGGCCCCAAGTATTGCGTTGAGGCCATTGATGACCCCCGAATCGGTGCAAATGTTGTTCGCGCTGGTGCTTGGCTTTGCCGTCGCCGGCATGTGCAGCTCCGCCTACCGGCTTGTCACCAGCCGCCTGCCGAGCTTCAGCCAGCTCAGCGCGGGGCCCGCACCAGCGGCCTTCGCGGCGATCCCGCTGCTGGTGGTATCGGCTCCGTTCCTGATCATGCGCAACACCATTCTCGGCCGCCGCCAGGAAGGGCGCAGCTTCGAATTCGTATTTCTGACCACGCTGATCGCCGGCTTCTGGAGCCTGATGTCGGGCCTGGTGCTGATGATGACGCTGCAGGCCTGTGGTTTGCTACTCGCGTAAGGCCCTTCCCTCATCGTTTTTGTTCCGGCAAGTTCGCCACTCTTAACGGAGACGCGGGAATGCCGATTTATGAGCTCGATGGACAGGCGCCAGAATTTCCCGGCGACGGCCAATACTATGTCGCCGATACCGCGGTTCTGATCGGCCGTGTACGACTTAAAGCGGAAGCGAGCGTCTGGTTTGGCGCGGTTCTGCGCGGCGACAATGAATGGATCGAGCTCGGCGAGCGATCGCAGATCCAGGACAATTCCACACTCCACACTGATCCGGGATTTCCCATGACGATCGGCTGCGATTGCGTCATCGGCCACAATGTCATCCTGCACGGCTGCACGGTGGCCGACAATTCATTAATCGGCATGGGCGCGATCCTGCTTAACGGCGCCAAGATCGGGAAGAATTCTCTTGTCGGCGCCGGCAGCATCGTCACCGAAGGCAAGAGCTTTTCCGACAATTCATTGATTGTGGGCGCCCCCGCGCGCGCAATTCGTATGCTCGACGAGAAAGCCTTCTCGATGATCCGCGCTGGCGCCGACATTTATGTGCAGCGCTGGAAGCGATACACAAAGGGATCGAAGCGGATCGGCTGAGGTTACGCCGCTGCCTTCTTGTTTTCGACCTGCGGCGGAACACGGAACGCAATCGCAATCTGTTCCGGGTATTGATCGCGACCGCCGCGGTGGTGAGATCGACAATCTCTTTCTCCGAGAACTGCTTGCGCACGGGGGGCTGGGCCGTATGCCTGGATCCGATTTCGCGATTTGCGCTCGGGTTGATCGCGCTGGAAACAAGCCCGGCTCGCCGGGAGCCGGGCCAAGTCGTATGGGAGGAACGACGACAACCGAACATCGTCACGGCTGAGTCGCAAGCAACTTTCCTGCGTATTCCACGCGGCGAATGTCAGAGGTTACGGGATTTTTATTTTGCAACCTTTTTTGATCAGGCATCATCATCGCAGGCGGCATGACCAGAGGAGGTCCTCATGAAGCTGAAGTTGATTGTTACCATTCTGGTGATCGCCGCCGTGCCGATGTGTGCGCAGGCTCAACCGCCGAGCGCTGCAAAGGTGACCAGGGCTGACGTGCAGGAGGTCGTCAAAATTGTCAGCAGCGATAAGGCCAAAACCCAGACCTACTGCCAGATCGGCAAACTCGGTGAGCAGATCGAGGAGGCCAACGATAAAAAAGATAGCAAAATGGCCGATGAGTTGTCTCAGAAAATGAAAGAATTGGAAAAAAACCTGGGTCCCGAATATGTCGCGCTGATGGACGGGTTTCCGGACATTGATCCGGAATCCGACGACGGCGCGGAAATCGGGGCGGCATTGGCGGCGCTTGAAAGGTTGTGTGCGAAGTAGCAACCGGCGATGCGAAAGGGCAAGAACTAAAAGATCATGCTTCGCGCAGATAAATTCGGTCCGCGTGAATTTTTATTTTGTGATTTTTTCGGCTTGCGGTGGAAGGATCCGGGGCCGCGGCCAAGAAAGAAAATTCAGTGGGACTCTTAATCCATTAGCGGGACCTACCGGGCATGCACCGGACCCAGTTTGGCTTAATGCAGGATTTATTTCGCGGTTATCGATTTTCGAAGTGAGCTCGGCGAGCTAATGTAGTGCAGATGCTTCAGCCCCTCACCAGTCCCTCGGACATAAATTGAGCGATAGTCTAGCAGCAAAATTACTTCGATGCCGCCTCTCCAAAAGCTGCGCGATCAAGGCAGTGGCACCAGTTCCACTGGAAAGTTCTTCATGTCAGATGGTAGCGAGACACGAAGACCAGTCATTCCACTATAGATTTGGTTGTTCGTCACGTCCGTCTCGGTGCGCGTGACCGTGTTGTCCGGCGCCATCACACCGACGAGGATGCCGCCTAGGACCAAGGCAATACCCGCTATTTTTCGCATGTGGGCCTCCTGTCTGTAGGTGCCCTCTATTCCAATTTTGGCGCGGGTTAGAGCAAAAAGTGTGTGAGCGGGCTCACACAACACTTATTATTTTGGTGAATTTTTTTTGAAGTTTATGGTGGTGAAAGACCGGAGGGGGAAAGAAAAATTCACGGGACTCCGCCAGCATTAGCGGATGCCCCTGCCTTGTACCGGGCGCAGTTCGCAAAAACGGGCACCTTGCAACGCATTGCCCGCCCCCTTGGTGAGATACTATCCTGCTGGCTGTCGAGCACAGTGAAATAAAGACGCTCGCAGGCGAGCTGAAAACGATCCGCAATCAGCGGTCTCGGATGTGCGCTTCTGGCCCTTAGCGGACAATCCGACCGCGCCCGCGATTGTCCGCTATTGGAGTAATAGCGGACAAGTACGAGCGTCGGCGGCCTTTGGCCAAACGTTAAGCTGGGCATCGTGCGGCGACACCGGGCTTAACGCCGTTCCTCCGCGACACTACACGTTCGGAGGCGGTGGCGATATTTATGGAAGAACAAGTTTTATTGGCACATCCATAACCGCAGATACTAGGATCAAACAAATAGCTGCTGCGAGAACGATCGCGACAACTCTTTCGGTAATTTGTTGTCTTTCGGAAAGTTGTTGTTGGATGTTAATAGCGCGTGGCATGATTTCCTCCAGCGCAACTACTGGGTGCAAAAAATAACGCCGGTTAGTCGCCAATGGTTCCAACAAAAAGACGTCACTTAAGTTTCAAATTAGGCAGACCAGTACCGGGCATCTTCGAGCAAACGATTGAGCCGGTAACGACCGGCGCGGCCACACTTGTCACAGGCCACGCGCAGCATATCGAACTTGCCGACTAGGTCGCTGAATCTGATTGCAGCGTCGCGGGGCATAGCGGCAATTGCACAGCCGGCTTTAGGCGGATGATTTGTGGGTAGAGCCAATTATCCTAAGTTTTTTGTTTCATCGGTCCGTTTCGATCGGCCATGGATCACAACGAAAGATCAATGAAATCAAAAAAGTGCGGCCGGCCTTGGGGGAGGCCGGCCGCTCGCGAACCCCGGTCTGGGACGGGGAGAGGTGGTCTGTGCTATCGCTTGATAGCATTATGTTTTTTGGCAATTTATTTATCGCGGCG
>JBARNC010000483.1:0-1640 GCA_049802775.1 Pseudolabrys sp.
CTTCTATACAGGTGGCGCCCATTGGCTGAGCCATGCTTAGACCGGAAGATGCCGAATAGATCAAAAACGACTGGGTTATGGGAGATTTTAGATGTCGACTGCAACCGTTCTAACTGATCGGTTTGATCGCGCAATACTCTACGCTACCCACGTCCATGGCGGCCAAGTACGCAAAGGAACTTCAATTCCGTATGTGGCGCATCTACTCGCAGTTGCTGCGACTGTTCTCGAATATGATGGCTCCGAGGACATGGGCATCGCCGCCCTGCTGCACGATGCTGTCGAAGATCAGGGTGGAGAGCCGCGTCTCTCTGACATCCGCAACCGGTTCGGGGATCGTGTCGCGGATATCGTGCGTTCCTGCTCCGATAGTGTCGTCAATTCCTCCGCCGGTCACCATAAGGAAGATTGGCAGACCCGTAAGACACGATACATCGAACACCTGAATACTGTAGATCGGGAAACCCTTTTGGTCTCTTTGGCTGACAAGATTCACAATGCTCGCTCAATTCTCCGCGACCTTCGAAAACCTGAAATCGGTACCACCGTATGGGACCGATTCAAAAACTCGAAAGAAAAGACACTTTGGTACTATCGGGAATTGGCAAATGCGTTTCAAAAGCTCTTGCCGGGACAATTGGCGGAAGAGCTGATCGAAATTGTTATTGTGCTCGAAAACGAGTGACAGCGCCCCGCTCATAACGTCTGGTTGCACCTTTCACCGCGTCGGCGCGGCCAGCGGGTCATGAAGAGGCGTGCGCAACGCGCACCAAAAGTTTGCCGAAGTTTTCACCACGCAATAGCCCAATAAGAGCCCGCGGCGCATTCTTGAGCCCCTCAACCACGTCTTCGCGATACTTGATTCGTCCCTCTCCGACCCAGGCCGAGACATCGTGCATGAAATCCCCATAGTGCCCGAAAAAGTCGGAGACGATGAAACCACGAAACGTCAACCGCTTCGTCAAGATCGCTCGCATCACGTGCGGCAGTAGGATCGGGCCGGGTGACAGCGAGGTCGCGTTGTACATGGAGATCAGCCCGCACACCGGAATGCGGGCGAACGGATTGAGCAGTGGGAACACGGCCTCGAATATCGCGCCGCCAACATACTCGAAATAGACGTCGATACCTTTCGGGCAGGCTGCGGCAAGACGAGCGGCGAGATCGGGCGCCCGGTGGTCGATGCAGTCATCAAAGCCGAGTTCCTCGGTCACGTAGCGGCATTTCTCTGGTCCGCCCGCGATGCCTACTGCGCGGGCACCCTTGATCCGCGCGATCTGGCCGACGACCGAGCCGACCGCACCCGAAGCTGCCGCGACCACGACGGTCTCACCAGCGGCGGGTTTGCCGATTTCGAGCAGCCCCATGTAGGCCGTCATGCCCGGCATGCCGAGGACGCCAAGCGCAGTCGAGATCGGGGCGAGCGTGGGATCGACCTTCTGCAGGCCGGAGCCATCGGACAGCGCGTGGGTCTGCCATCCGGTACGGCCGACCACGGTGTCGCCATTAGCAAAACCGGACACGTTCGAGGTAACCACGTCGCTGACGGTGCCGCCCTCCATGACCTCGCCGATGCCGACCGGCTTGGCATACGATGGGGCATCGCTCATGCGGCCCCGCATGTAAGGGTCGAGTGAAAG
>JBARNC010000484.1:0-7498 GCA_049802775.1 Pseudolabrys sp.
GAAGGAGAGTCCCGCGAAGGGCGACGT
Organism: Pseudolabrys sp.; assembly: GCA_049802775.1. Classification (GTDB taxonomy): domain Bacteria; phylum Pseudomonadota; class Alphaproteobacteria; order Rhizobiales; family Xanthobacteraceae; genus Pseudolabrys. The sequence goes on from JBARNC010000484.1 coordinate 28, forward strand.
CGCCGCCGGCGCGGCCGTCGCGGCGGTCGCCGCAACCGGCAGCGCAACGGAGAGCTGCCGTTCGCGAGTGGCAATGGCGGCCTGGAGCCGGAACTGCAACACGCGGTCGAAGATATGGACCGTCCGCCGCGTCACGAAAACGCGCCATATGCGCCGCCGCCAGAGGAGCGCCCTGCTCCACCGCCGGCTGAAGTACCGGTGCCCGTGATCGGCGCACAGGAGCCGCCGCGCCGGCGCTCGACCATTCGTGAGCCGGCGCCGTTCGCCGCCGAAAGCGCGCCGGCACCGTCTTCGAACATTCCATCACCAACACCGGTGATCTCCAGCACCAGCGCCGAGGAGACATCAGCGCCCAAGCGCGGCTGGTGGGGCAAACGACTGCTCAGCGACAAGGACTAGCCGCCCGATGAAGTCCGCCTGGGTCGAACGTGACGCCAAGGCGGCCGTCGATCATTGGGCCAAATCTGGCGTCGCGGCTGATCTGGCGCTCCGGGTTTATTCGACGCGCTTGCTCGGCCGCGATCCAAAGCTGGTGCTCCACGGCGGCGGCAACACGTCCGTAAAGACGCGGGTCAAGGATCTGCTGGGCGAGGACGCCAAGGTTCTCTGTGTCAAGGGCTCTGGCTGGGACATGGCAAACATCGAGCCCGCCGGAATGCCGGCGGTACGGCTCGAACCCTTGCGCAGGCTACGCGCGCGCACCGCGATGCCCGACGAGGACATGGTGCGCGTGCAACGCGCGGGCCTGGTCGATCCGCAAGCACCTAATCCATCGCTCGATACTTTGTTGCATGCCTTCGTGCCTCACAAATTCGTCGATCATACCCACGCCACCGCGATATTGAGCTTGATCGACCAGGCCGACAGCGAAGCGCTATGCACGCAAACCTTCGGCAGTCGCCTCGGCTTCGTGCCCTACATCATGCCGGGCTTCGCGCTGGCAAAAAGAGCCGCCGAGGTGTTCGAAAAAAATCCCAGCGTCGAGGGGTTGATCCTCGACAAGCACGGCATTTTTACCTTTGGAAATGACGCGCGCGAAGCCTACGAGCGCATGATCGAATTCGTTACACTGGCGGAAGATCATCTGCGCAAGAAAGGTAACATGAAATTCGCGCGTGCGCGGGTGCCGGACCAGATTGCACCAGCCTCGGAGGTAGCGCCAATCATCCGCGGCGCTTGCACGCTGCGCGATGCTTTCGGCGAGGGCGCGCACAAGCGGCTGATCCTGGATTTCCGCAGCAACGATATGATCCTGAACTACGTCAGCGGTAGAGACGTGGCGCGCTACGCGCGCGCCGGCCTGATCACGCCAGATCATGTGATCCGCATCAAGCCGTGGCCGCTGATCGTGCCGGCGCCGGAAGCCGGTAAACTCGACGATTTCAAAAATGCCATGCTGCAGGTGGTGTGTGCCTTCATGGAGGATTACGTGGCCTATTTCGCGCGCCAAAGAACGCGCGCCAATGGCGCCGCGATGCACGATCCCCTACCCCGCGTAGTGCTGGTGCCGGGCCTTGGCTTGTTCGGACTCGGCGCGAGCGCAAAGTACGCGCGCATCGCCGCCGATGTTGCCGAGGCCGCGGCCGAAGGCATCAGCGGCGCAGAGGCTACCGGCGCGTTCAAATCAATTTCCGAAGCCGACATGTTCGATGTCGAATACTGGCCGCTGGAGCTTGCCAAGCTCGGCCAGCGCAAGCCGCTGCCGCTCGCCGGTCAGGTCGCGGTGATTACCGGAGCCGGTGGCGCCATCGGCGCCGCGACCGCCAGCGCCTTCGCCGAAGCCGGCGCCGAAGTTGCGTTGCTCGACATCGACGCTGATGCAGCTGCGAAAAGCGCAAAGGCAATTGGTGGCGCGGCACTCGCTGTTGCTTGCGACGTGACCAGCACGGAATCGGTTCGGGCTGCCTTCGAACAGGTCGCTGCCGCTTTTGGCGGCGTCGACATTGTGGTGTCAAACGCCGGCAGGGCCTGGCAAGGCAAGATCGGCGACGTCGATGAAGCACTGCTGCGCGAGAGCTTCGAACTCAATTTTTTCGCCCATCAGAAAGTTGCACAGGCTGCGGTGAAGATCATGCTCAAGCAGGGCGTCGGTGGCTGCCTGCTGTTCAATGTTTCGAAGCAGGCAGTGAACCCGGGAGCGGATTTCGGGCCCTACGGTTTGCCAAAGGCGGCGACATTGCTGCTGGTACGGCAGTATGCGCTCGATTACGGAGCTGATGGCATCCGCGCCAATGCAGTAAATGCCGACCGCATCCGCTCCGGCCTGCTCACCCAGGATTTTATCAAGCAACGCGCTAGAGCCCGCGGGCTCAGCGAAAAAGAATATATGACCGGCAATCTGCTCCAGCGCGAAGTCACGGCCGAAGACGTAGCCCAGGCCTTCCTGCACCAGGCGCTCGAGTTGAAGACCACTGCCAATGTCACAACCGTCGACGGCGGTAACATCGCCGCGGCGTTGCGTTAGCCCCTGAACTTGCCAAGAAGCATGCTATTCTCCACCTCGCATCGACACCAAAAAAGGAGCCGACACGATGCTGCGAACCATGGCCATCGCTCTCGCCCCTGTCCTTCTGATGGCGACGTCCGCCGCGGCCGTCACGTCCCAGGAAAAGATGGAAACCTGCAAGGTCGGCGCCGAAAGCCAGCAACTGGAGGGCGCCAAGCGCTCGGCTTTCATCAATAAGTGCATGGCGAAGGGCAATTACGAACCACCCGCAAGAAAGAATGCAAAACAAGCGCCGAAGCAGCCAAAGCCGCAGTAGCCCAGGTTGGGCGCGATCAGGCGGCCCGCGCTGCCGGTCGTTCTCGGGGCGTCACTTCAAATTTGCGTAGCGCACCCCGCCGGAGCACGTCGATTGTCACGCGCTGACCGATGCGCTCGCCATTGAGAAGGCGAATGAGATCGTCCACGCCGGTAACAGGTGTGCCGTCGACGCGCACAATCGTGTCGAGACTCATCAAGCCCGCCAAGGCTGCAGGTCCATTCTGCTCGAGTGCATTGATCATTGCCCCCGAGCTATTTTCTATTTCCGCCGCGTGCGCGTTTCGTCTTGGCACTGCAGCCGTTTGAGCTGACACGCCGATATAGGCGCGGCGAACACGGCCATGCTGGATCAACTCGCTCAGCACGAATTGCACCGTGTTGCTGGCAACCGCAAAACAGATGCCCTGCGCCCCCATGATCACGGCAGTATTGATGCCAATCACTTCACCACGCGAAGACACGAGCGGCCCGCCGGAATTGCCGGGATTTAGCGCGGCGTCGGTCTGGATTACGTCCTCGATCAGGCGGCCATTGCGCGAACGCAAAGACCGACCGAGTGCCGAAATGACCCCGGCGGTGACAGTCGATTCAAAGCCGAGCGGATTGCCGATCGCCACCACGAGTTGGCCTCGCTTGAGCTTCTTGGAGTCTCCAAGCGCGGCACTCGGTAGATCACGGACTGAGCCTGCACGCAGCAGCGCCAGATCGGTGTCGGGGTCTTCGCCCAGGCGGCGGGCCTCCATGACCCGGCCTTCTGCATCCTGAAGGCGCACCTCTTGGGCACCCTCGATCACATGACAATTGGTCAGCACCAGACCATCCGGCGCAATTATCACGCCAGACCCGACGCCGCCGGGGCGACCATGATTGTTGCGGACCTCCACGCGCACCACCGCTGGTCCGATGGCATCGGCTACGGAGGTTACCGCATTGGAGTACGCGTCGAGGATTTCGGTGTCGGAGGCGGACGGCGCCGCGGCCTCGCCGATGTCCCCGATATCGGACGACGAAGCAAAGTCAAGCATTGGGATTTCGGGGTTTTGTGGAACGTGAGGTGATGTAGGGATTGGTGAACGGAAATGGAAGACATGGGCGCAACTGCCGGCGGGCAGGTTTTCGTCGGGCGAAGACCTGCGCGCCCTTATCGCCTTTGCGCCCCGGCTTTCGGCCGTTGTTCAGTCGCTCTGCAAGATAACGTTCTTCACCATTGGATAGATCTGCTGCTGCCAGCTCTTGCCTGAAAACACGCCATAATGGCCGACGCCGGCTTGCATATGGTGGCGCTTGCGATAGGGGCGCAGTGATGAACACAGATCGTGCGCCGCCAGGGCCTGCCCGACCGCACAGATGTCATCCTTCTCGCCTTCCACCGTGAACAGCATAGTGCGCTTTATCGCACGCGGCTCGACCCTGCGGTTCTGATAGGCAAGCGCACCCATCGGCAACGCGTGCTCTTGAAACACCAGCCGCACCGTCTCCAGATAAAACTCGGCGGTCAAATCGAGCACGGCGAAATATTCGTCGTAAAATGCTTTTGTTTGTGCGGCTTTTGCCGCCGCCCCCTTCGCCAGATTTTCATAGAGTTCCCGGTGCGCCTTGATGTGGCGGTCGATATTCATGCTCATGAACGCGGCAAGCTGCACGAATCCGGGGTAGACCTGTCGTGTACCCCCGCTGTAGCGATGAGGTACACGCGCGATCAGATGCCGGTCGAACCAATCGATCGGTTTCGATTTGGCGAGCGCGTTGACCTTTGTTGGATTGATGCGGGTATCGATCGGCCCTGCCATGAGCGTCATGGAGCGCGGCTGCGCCGGATTGTCGGCCTGGGCCATCACGCTCGCCGCCACCAGTGCGGCAACGCAAGGTTGACACACCGCTATAACATGCGCGCCCGGCCCGATCACTTCAAGGAAGCGGATCAAATGGCCAATATAATCATCGAAGCCGAAGCGTCCGTGCTCAGGCTCCACATCGCGGGCGTTGTGCCAATCCGTGATGAAGACGTCGTGCTCGGTCAACATGGTGCGCACGGTCGCGCGCAGCAGCGTGGCGAAGTGTCCTGATGGCGGCGCGACCAACAACACCCGCGGCTGCGCTATTAAGGAGTCCTTCTTGAAATGCAGCAGCGTGCCGAACGGTGTTACGTCGGCTGTCTCTTCGGTGACGGCCACATCTCGATCGTTGATCGTGATGCTCTCGATGCCATACGGCGGGCGCTCGTGCGTGAGGCCGGCGCGCGCGATCAGCTCATAGGCAGCGGTCAGGTTGCTCAGGGCCGTCGGGCGCGCCGTCCCATTAAGCTTCTCCCCCACCGATCTGGCCGCCATGCCGGCAAGCTGGCGTACCGGCACCATGATGTCGGCATGCGCCTGATAGGCTTGATAGAGCATCCGGGCCCCGGCGGCCCCGGCGGACCGCCTGTGTAGGCTAGAACATTTTATGTTGCACTGCGAGATAAAATTAGTGACAGGCGGCCTAGTGCCCGGAAATTGGGGATAATCTCGCTACCCACTAGAAAGTATTGAAACAGCAGCGCTTTCATCTAAGCTGTCGGGTGCCGGGCCATAATGAACAAGGGACATTCGTGCCCCATGGCCAAGGCTACCCTCACAATCGCCAGTAAGAACTACGGTTCCTGGTCGCTTCGGGGCTGGCTGCTTTGCAAGATGGCGGGGCTCGACTTCGAGGAGCAGATCGTCGCCAGCGACGATCCCTCCACCCGCGCTGAACTGCTTCTGCTGTCGCCCTCTTTCCTGGTCCCTTGCCTCACTCACAACAGCATCAAGATTTGGGACACGCTGGCAATAGCCGAATATCTGAACGAGATCCTTCCGGCGGCCGGGTTGCTGCCGAAGACGCTCGCCGCTCGCGCCCGATGCCGCTCTATTTCCGGCGAAATGCATTCCGGGTTTTCCAACCTACGTTCCGCCCTGCCGATGAATCTGAAGGCGCATCATCCCGGCTTCAAAGTCTGGGCGGGTGCGCTTGCCGACATCGACCGCATCGTCAGCATTTGGCGCCAATGCCTCGCCGCCGAGAAAGGACCCTTCTTGTTTGGCGCCGCGCCGTGCATGGCGGACGCCATGTTTGCGCCGGTTGTCACGCGTTTCCTTAGTTATGACGTGAAGCTCGACAGCAGCTGCTTTGCCTATTGTACGGCAATAATGACGATGCCACCGATGGCCGAATGGGTTGACGCTGCGAAGGCGGAACCGGACGAGGTGATAGAGTTGGACGTGGAATTTTAGGTTTTTCCGTCGTCCCCGCGCAGACCGGGGCCCATGCGCCATACGCCGTGCACTCTCGATGGACTGTGGAGTATAGGTCCCGTCCCTCGTTTCTCTCGGCCGGGTCGACTGACATTATCTCTATCTCTTCAACCAACCCCCAATCCGTTCGACCGCTTCGTGCATCTCGGCAGCCGAGCCGGCATAGCAGAAACGGAGGAAGCGTTTGCCATTCACCGGATCGAAATCAATACCGGGCGTCGCCGCGACACCGGCTTCGGTCAGCATACGATTCGCAAAATTGAGACTATCGTCGGAAAATCGCGAAATATCCGCGTAAAGATAGAACGCGCCGTCCACGGGAAGAAACCTGTCGAGTCCCGCCTTCGGAAGCCCCTCGGTGAGAATGCGGCGATTTTCCTCATAGCCGTGTTTGACGGATTCCATCTCTTCGCTGCCTTCGAAAGCGGCTTCGGCCGCGACTTGCGCCAGCGTCGGCACTGAAATCGCGAGGTTGCCTTGCAATCGCTCGATCGGGCGCACGAAAACATCCGGAACAACCATCCAGCCGATGCGCCACCCGGTCATGCAGAAGTATTTCGAGAAGGAATTGATCACCACCGCACGCTCCGATGCATTCGCGGCAGTCTCGGCCTCGAATGCATAGTCGAGACCATGATAAATCTCATCGGAAATCACCCGGATGCCTTCGGCTTCCGCAACCGCGATCAGACGGGTGAGTGCATCGGCATCCATCATTGTGCCCGTCGGATTGGCCGGGCTTGCGATCACGACGCCCTTAAGCGGGGCGCATTGGTGCACAGCGATCAGCGCCTTGGCCGACAGCGCCCAACGCGTCTCTGCCGAAGTCTCGATTAGCACGGGCTCGCATCCAAGTGCGGAGAGGATATGCCGATATGGCGGATAGCCGGGGTTGGCCAATGCCACCCGGTCGCCAGGCTCGAACAATGACAGGAAGGCCAGGATGAACCCGCCGGATGAGCCGGTAGTCACCACCACACGTGCCGGATCGAGGGATAGATCGTAAGTGTCCGCGTAGTGGCGCGCGATGCGCGCACGCAGCGCCGGTATTCCCAGAGTTTCGGTATAGCCGATACGGCCGTGTGCAAGCGCAGCCTGCGCTGCCTTGATCGCCACCGCTGGAGCCGGCGCGGCCGGCTGCCCCACCTCCATATGGATGATGTGAGCGCCCTGCGCTTCGCGTTGGGCCGCAGCCGCCATCACGTCCATGACGATAAACGGCGGCACATCGCTGCGCTTTGATGGTTTCAAGAGCTGTTTTGCCGCTTCAAGCATCGTTTTCTGCCCATTGGGCCTTGGCGCCCCGCCCCGCTATTGCCGTATTCGGCAGATTGCTTGCGAATGGCTCTCTCATGACCCAGTCGTGATCGTCAGTACGCGTTGACCGCCCCAAGGGGCGTCACTAGGTTCACGCCAATTCGGCAGCGAATATCGG
>JBARNC010000485.1:0-5808 GCA_049802775.1 Pseudolabrys sp.
TGGCATCATGAGCACCATCTCTCCGGACGAAATCGTTGATCTTATCGCCCCGCTCTAAGCACAACATAAGGGTTTGGAACTGCGACTCTGCGATGCAAGCGCCCGCGAACTGCACGACCGTTTGCTCGACGGCGACCTCGAGGTTGTCATCTATGCGTTACCTGGCAAAAAATTTGATGATCGCACCCATATTATACCACTTTTTAAAGAGCAAATGGTGATCGCGGTCAATCGAGTGCATAGACTTGCGAATCAGGTCGGATTTCCGGTGAAGGAAATGAACGGCGAGCGCTATATTCATCGCGTCAATTGCGAGTTTGCCGGTTATGCGGACCATATTCTCCAGGAAAAAGGCGTAACCTGCACACCGAGCTACTGGAGCGAACGAGACGATTGGACGTTGGCCATGGTCGCTGCTGGGCTAGGCTTCGCATTCATGCCAAAAAATGCGATCAAACATCCCGATGTGATCGGAGTCCCAATCGTGGATCCAGAGTTCTGGCGCGAGGTCAATCTTGTGACCGTCAGGGGTCGTCCATATTCACCTGGCGTCGGCGCGCTGGTCCGGGAAGCGATGCGAAAGAAATGGTTCGGCCAACATGCAATTGCCGCTCGTTCCGCAAAGGAAAAATACCATCACGGCTAGACCCATAATGGCCAAAGAGGCCGCAGGCCTCACCATCTTATGTCTCGATGGGCAGAGCCGTTGTGGCGATCGCTGCTTTACGATGAGGACTATCAACTCACCTACGGAGCCGCGCTGTGCTGGACCACGTTTCCCTCGGCGTGACTGACCTCGAACGAGCCGACGGTTTTATGATGCAGTTCTGCCCCGGCCATCACAAGCTGAGCGCGCGAAGCCAGCATGCCGACCGCTTCGAACACGCCGACCAGCTGGTGCTGCATTGCATAACGGTGGTAAAGGACGGCACATGCGGATCGAGCTTGGCGTCAAACCAAATCTCGCGCGCCAGATTGGCGTAGTTGAGATTCCGCGCCACCCAGCCCCAGACAGCGAAGTCGATCGGGCCTTTCACGCGTGACGCCATCGCCTGAGCCACCGGCACCGACAGGGCGACCCGCGTCGCAGTTGGCGAGCGCTGGTGTTCGCACGCCAGCTGCTAACCACACCGCACGTTGTTCCAATGTCATAGGTTTCCTGCTCCCGACAACATGCTCGCCTTCAGTCGCGGCACCGCGAAATCGAGGAAGACCCGCAGCTTTAGGGGCAAGAGCCGCTGACCTGTATAAACAATACTGACGGGCCAAGGCGCCGGCTCGAATTCTTCGAGTGCCAACGCAAGTGCGCCGGCCCGCATCGCATTAGCAATCTGGTAGGAGAGCACACGCGTGATCCCGACTCCCGCAATGGCTGCGTCAATAGCGGCCTCGGCTGTATTGACAACAAGTCGCGAGTGAATGGCGACAGCCGTGTCGGCCTTGCCCATGCGGAAGGTCCAAGTGTGTGGCGACATCAGTCCCTCGAAGGTTACGCAGTCATGCGTGGCTAGTTCGCTCGGACTCTTGGGCGTGCCTCGCGCGGCAAAATAGGCCCAACTACCGCATACAACACGCCGGATCGCGCCAACCCGCGTCGCAACCAAGCTGCTGTCGGGCAGCTCACCGATCCGGACAGCGGCATCAATGTGGTCTTCCAGAAGATTCACAATGCCGTCGGCAAATACGATCCGGACGTCTACGTCGGGGTAGGCTTTAAGAAACGCCATTACCACGGGGAGGACGTGCAGGCGTCCGAAGACGATTGGTGCGGTGATGATCAGGTCGCCTTTGGGCGCACTATATTCGCCCGTCGCAGCGCGCTCCGCCTCTCCAACCTGCTCGAGGATGCGTTTGCAATCCGCGACGTAGGCCCGCCCCGCGTCCGTTAGAGTCAAGCGACGACTCGAGCGGTTAAGAAGCGTCGTCTTGAGATACGCCTCAAGGTCGGAAACCTTGCGACTGACCGTCGTGAGTGGAATGCCGAGCCGGCGTGCTGCCGCCGAGAGGCTACCCGCCTCGGCCGCTATCACCAGAATTGACATTGAGTCAAGGCGATCCATTGTCGCTTCCATGTTTTGGAAGGATAGTTGCCATTTATACATTCTTTTTAGTGTTTTCGGGAGGACATAGTTTCCTCGGGTGCAAGCCAATCCGGGTCGTAACCTGAAAGGAAAGCTCGATGTCCCGCATCCCGACTCCCGCGACGATCGGGGCCGCTCCCGCCGCCTCGCAGCCGTTGCTCGAAACCGTCAAAAAGCAACTTGGCGTCGTGCCGAATCTGTTCCGCATCGTCGCGAACAGCCCCGCCGCGCTGGAAGGCTATCTTGGCCTCGTCGGCGCGTTGAATAAGGACTCTTTGCCGGCGAAGACGCGCGAACGCATCGCGCTTGCCGTCGCCGAATTCAATGGCTGCAGTTATTGCCTGTCAGCCCACACCTACCTCGGCAAGAATCTCGCGAAGCTCGACGACGCGGAAATAAGCGCCAACCGTAATGGGGGCTCAAATGATCTTAAGGCGGACGCCGCAGTCCGCTTCGCCGTCAAAGTCGCGCGCGAGCGCGGCCACGTCAGCGAGGACGATGTCAACGCTGTCAAGACTGCCGGTTACGACGACGCGCAAGTGATCGAAATCGTACTGCACGTCGCGCTCAACACCTGGACTAATTACATCAACGAAGTTGCCAAGACCGACATCGACTTTCCCGTCGTCACCGCCCGCAAGACGAGCGAAGCCTCGGCCCTGGTGCAGACTCCACCGGCGGCAGCTTTCACGCCGCCGGCAACCCTCTCGCCCAAACTCTCGAGGAAGGATAACACCAATGAAGCGACCGCCGCTTCCCCCCTTCACCGCTGACACCGCCGCGGAGAAGGCGCGCTTGGCTGAGGATGCGTGGAATTCCCGCGATCCTGCTCGGGTCCCGCTGGCCTATACGACCGACAGCCGCTGGCGAAACCGCACGGAGTTTCTCCAGGGTCGCGAGGCGATCGAAGCCTTCCTAACCCGCAAATGGAGCCGCGAGCTCGACTATCGCCTGATCAAGGAAGTCTGGGCCTTTCACGACAACCGTATCGCTGTGCGCTTTGCTTATGAATGGCACGACGACAGCAGCCATTGGTTCCGCAGCTACGGCAATGAGAATTGGGAGTTCGACGAGCACGGCCTGATGCGTCTGCGCATCGCCAGCATCAACGATGTCCCAATCAAAGAGGGCGACCGAAAATACCATTGGCCGCTTGGGCGCCGGCCCGACGGTCACCCCTCATTGAGTGACCTTGGCCTCTGAGGTTGTAATCATGGACTTCACCCCGATCTATTCCAGCGATGTCGCGTTTACGCCGTCCGTCAAAACGGTGCAGGCGCGCAAGGGGTCACGCCGCTCTTATCAGCGCATGGAGGAAAACGGCTCCTGGCAGAACCGTATCACGCCTGATCTTGCCGGCTTCATCCAAGCGCAGACGAGCGTTTTCCTCGCCACCGCAAACGCAGCGGGTCAACCCTATGTGCAACATCGCGGTGGTCCGTCTGGCTTTCTACGGGTGCTTAACGACAAAACTATCGGCCTCGTCGATTTCGCGGGCAATCGGCAATACATCACGCAAGGCAACCTCGCAGAAAATCCCAAGGCCTATTTGTTCCTGATCGATTATGCGCAACGACGACGAGTGAAGATTTGGGGTGAAGCGCGCTATGTCGAAGGCGATGCTGCATTGACCAATAAACTCATGCCGCAAGGCTATAAGGCGCGTCCCGAAGCAGTGATTCTGTTCACCGTTTCAGCATGGGACGCGAACTGTCCAAAACACATCCCGCAACGCGTCGAGGCCGCGGAGGTAGCTGCCTTGCTCGTCGAGCGGGACAATCGTATCGCGGCGCTAGAGAAAGAAGTGACGCTGCTACGCCAGGTTAGTCGGGCAGCACTGCAACGTAGCCAAAGAAGTATCACATGAAAGCACAAAACGGAGACAGTATCATGCTTGAATTCGTTCCCAGCCTCCTCAAGCCCAACTCTTTTTGGAGTGGCGTTTCCTGTGCACGCTTGACGAAGCGGTGCACGCATCAGAGATGGATGTACTCGTCGCTCACGTCGCGCGTCTGGAGTGCGAACTCAAGGAACTAAAATCCCGAGTGTACGCGGCCGCGAGCGCCCCCGATCGCCCGCCCGTTCGCAATTTTTTGCCCGTCGAGTCGGAGACTTCGCACTTCGCACAAATGATCGGACCACGTCTGCTAACTAGTCCGCGGTAGGATGCTCGAAGTGGCTTTCCAGCGCTGACCCCAGGCCACTTGCAAATAGCAAATGACGCTTCGACACCGCCACCTGAGACCCACCGGGCACGGCTTTCTATTCCAGTACCAGGAGGAGTTCGCGGCCGAAGGGACCTGCTTCCTCACCGCCGCCAATAGTGGACATGTCGGCACTGCTTACGTCGTGTAAATTTGGAGTAGAGAGATCAGCGGTCACAATGCTGGCGGCCGCTTGGCGATGATGTTGACGATCTTGAACGTCATCACCATCTCGCCGGCAAGATTGATTACCTCGACGAACGAGGTGACCACGCCGCGATCGGGCTTTGATTTCGAGGGTACGGTTTTGAGCACGGTCACGCGCAGCGACAGCGTGTCCCCCGGGCGGACCGGCTTGAGCCAGCGTAGCTCATCGAGGCCCGGTGAGGCTAAGCTGGCCACGTGGGTGAGATAATGCTCGACGTAAAGCCGCATCATCAGGCCGGCAGTGTGCCAGCCGCTGGCGATGAGACCGCCGAAGGGTGAGCGCTTGGCCGCCTCGGAATCGGTGTGCATCGTTTGTGGATCGAATCGCTTGGCGAAGGCGATTATCTCATCTGCCTCTACGGTGATACTGCCGAAGCGGTGTACGTCGCCTGCAACATAGTCCTCGAAATAGCGATCGGAGATCGGACGCGAAAATGTCATTCCGGCACCGTCAATTGGCATATCTGCTCTTACGATGAGTGATTCAAATACTTGCTAATTCAATCATCCCTTGCCGAAAATCGACTTGAGGTAGCCAACTCAGTTCGGTGCGTACCCGCGCCGAATCGGCTGTGATGTGGCGAACGTCTCCTAACCTAAAAGTACCGGTGATGACCGGCCGCGCCCCCTTCAGGGCATCGGCTAGCGCGCCAGCCATCTCGCCGACCGTGCGCGGCGTGCCCGATCCGACATTGAATGCTCTGACGCCGTGAGTCTGTTTCTCGCAGGCGAGAACCGTGGCACTTGCGACATCACGGACATGGACAAAATCGCGCCGCTGGCGACCATCCTCGAACACTTTGGGGGGCTCGCCCCGTCGAAGCGCGGACGTAAAGATCGCCGCAACGCCCGCGTATGGGGTATCACGTGGCATGCCCGGTCCATACACATTGTGGTAACGCAGCGAAGTCACCGACCCGCCGGTTATGCGCGACCAATTGTGGGCATAGAACTCTTGAGCGACCTTGCTGCTCGCGTAAGCATTACGCGGATCGAGCGGCGCTGTCTCGTCGACTAAAGCGGGCGTCAGTGCACGGCCGCAGATCGGGCACGGCGGCTCGAACTGGCCGGCTGCCAGCGCCGCCTCGGTACGCGGGCCGGGCGTCACGCTGCCGTGCTCGGGGCAAAGTGCCAAGCCTTCGCCGTACACGACCATTGAGCTCGCCAGTATAAGTCGCATGACGCCCGCCCGCGCCAGGCCGGCCAGCAGCACAGCCGTTCCGACATCGTTGGACGCGGCGTAATCCGGTATATCAAAAACGTCGACACCCAGGCCCACTTTTGCCGCGAGGTGAATGACGGCATCCACATCGATC
>JBARNC010000486.1:0-3511 GCA_049802775.1 Pseudolabrys sp.
GCCGAGGTGGTGAGCGTTGCCGCCGCCACGATCACGACGCGCAGCGGTCCGGTGGCGACGCCAAGCGAACGGGCTTCCTCCTCCGGCAGCGACATGACGTTCATGCGCCAACGCAATGCGATCAACACCGCAGCACCTAGCGCGACTGGGCCGAACAATGGCAGCAGGTCGGATACGTTCGCTGCGGCCAAGCTGCCGAGCAGCCAAAAGGTCATAGCCGGAAGCTGGTTGTATGGATCGGCGAGATATTTCACGAGGCCGACGCCGGCGCCGAGCAGCGCGCCGACCACCACGCCGGTGAGCACCAGCACCAGGATCGGATCGCGCGAGCGCACTGCCGAGCCAATTACGTATACGGCGGCGACCGCGAACAAGCCGCCGACGAATGCGAAAGCCTGAATTGCGAACACCCCTAGAGAGAAGAATATGCCGATGACAGCGCCGAGCGCCGCGCCCGATGAAGCGCCGAGAATGTCGGGCGACACGAGCGGATTACGGAAAAGCCCCTGAAACGCGGTGCCGGCGACCGCCAACGCCGCGCCAACCAACGCCGCAGCGAGCACGCGCGGCCCCCGTACTTGCAGGATCACACTTTCGACCGCCAGAGACACGTCGGGGCGATGCCCCGCGATTTTCGCAAGCAGCACGCTGACGAGGTCGTTGAGCGACACCGGGTAGCGACCAACGGTGAACGCGAGCAATAGGCCAGCGATCAGCACCGCGGTTGCAATCACTAGGCCGGGCGCGGCGGAGCGGGTCAATTAATCTCTCCCGGCTAACACAGATTCGATCTGCGCATCACTCGGCGTGCGGTGATAGAAGCGCGTGTAGAAGTCGCGAGTAAGCACGCGCATATCTTCGGGAAATTTGTCCGGATACAGGATTTTCGCCAGCCACCGCAGCCCGATCAGCCGGTTTACCGACGGTGGAAAATCCACCCAGCCGAACGGTATTTTCGGCGATAGATGCACGCGGCCCTCGCGCACCGCCTTTAACGAGCCCCAAGCTGGATCGTTGCGTACGTTTGCAGCGAAATCTTGGTCTATGGTGACAATCACGTCTGGATCCCAAAGTAGGACTTGCTCTATTGAGACATTCGCGAGCCCGCCGTTGTTAGCCCCGGCCACGTTCTGCGCCAGCATCTCAATCGTCTCGACATTGATGGAACCGCCGAGACCAGTCACAAGCCCACGGGGCCCACGAGCGTAGTACACCCGAGGCCGAGCGGTAGCCCTAATTGCAGCGATGCGCTCGTTGATGGTTTTGAACGTATTGTCAGCATAGCCTGCGAGCTTTTCGGCTTCGGTCTGTTGCCCTGTCAACTCACCGAGCTTGCGATAGGTCGCCGCGACCGCATCGAAACGTCCGTCGAGCAACGCGTAGGGAATGCCGGTCTGCTGCTGCACTCGTTCGGCAAGTGAAACGAAGGTGGCGCTGGTCGCGCCGACATCGAGAATGAGATCGGGCTTGAGCGCAATGACGCTTTCTAGGTTGGCGGTGTTGCCGCGTCCGGTGAGGCGTCCGACTTCCGGCCGCGCGCAGACATCGGGCAGCATATATGCGCATTCCTCCGGCCGGTTGGCGCGTGGCCAGCCGAGCAACAGATCGGGCGCAAGCGTGTATAGCAGGATGGCTGCGGGCGGACCGGCAGGAAACACGCGCGCAACTTTCTGTGGCATCGGCAATGCGCGGCCGGTCGCATCGGTCATCTTAGTCGCGCGCGCCGATGGCGCGATCAGGGCGGCGGACGCGGCTGAAAGAAAACTGCGGCGAGAAATGCGCATGGGTACACTATACGCTAGCGGCCCAAAGCGAGCCGTCATACTCAGTCAACAGGGATGGCCGTGACTGGCGAAACTAGTCGACCCCAACCATCACGCTGGTCGCCTTGATGATGGCATAGGCAGTCTGATTGAAGGCAAATATTTCATCCGCGTCCGCCGCTACTAGATCACGCGGCAACGCGATCAATCAATGTGCTGCGCACTATCCGTGGAAGGAACTTATTGCCCAAGATCCAGGTTGAATCTTCGTTAATGACCTTAGTCGTGAGGAGGCCATCATGGTTGATGTGTAAGAACTCAAGAGGGACAAAATTGAACATCCCGCGGCTTTTTACGCCACGCCCGATGATATATTGAAAGACAATGACCTTTCCGCTGAGGAAAAGAAGAAGGCGCTTAATAGCTGGGAGCAGGATGCGCGTCAGCAACTTACCGCAAGCAACGAGGGTATGGCTGGCAGCAAGGAAGGCATCGATCCAAGTGATCACTCTCGCCTTGGTGAAATAGAGCGCGCCAAGGATAAGATTGGTAAAAAGCCGAAGCACAAACCCTCCCACTAGACCTTTGTGCCTATAAATCGCGTGTCGCGCCCTAACCCGGCGCGGTTTTTTTTCTTCAAGGCGCGCGCAACTTAATGGGCTGCCGCGGCCATCCACGGCAGCCCCGACACCACCTTACATCGCCAGCCTGGGACAGGGGAAAGGCTAGCGGCGGCTGTATAATTCACGTTTCCGAATTTCGTTCCGCAGCGGCATTCCTAAAAAAGAGGGGGCCGCCGTAAAATACACAGAACATGCGACAGTCCAGCCAGCGTTTCCGGATATTATTCTTCGAATGAGGGCGCTAATTCTCAAAAAGACCGCAACCGCAATGAGCGGAGAGTGGTCGGATAATGATTACGTTGTATTGGACAGCGGCAAAGTTGTTAGCCGCATTATGCACAGGCGCCGCAAGGGCAGCCGTGGTTTTGGACAATTACTGCGCGGCTCCCGCAAGGCGAGCGTGATCGCGGTTACGCGGCAAGCCGTGAGCAGGCGATGGCAGATTTTAAGGCAAAGTGGCGGGGGCGCGCCTGGTGCGACTCTTCAAACTTTGTTATCTCGTTGTAGAGTTCGGTCTGTTCCGCAACGTATCTGCCAATAACCCTACGGTAAGCGTCTCCAGCACCAACTATCCGTTGTGCAAGCTCCTTGGTGTTGGTAGTCGCAGGATCAGCCCGCATAATTTCGTCCCATTTACGAACCGCGTCATCTTCCTCGGCAGTCATTTCCTGAAAACTCGCTAGACTAATATACGCCACCTCGATTGCGTTACGCTCTTTCGCATCATGCGCCTCCGCTAAAAGGTCTAGCAGCACTTGTTTGATTATTCTTTTCGGGTACGGCAGCTCAGAGACGTTTCGGACGGCGCCCTTGCCGGATTTCGGCATACTAGAACCTATCTCAAAATCGCCTGAAGAGGATAACGAGGCAGGCGAGCTGGACGAAACCGAGGAAGTTTTTGGGTGTGGTATTCCCACCGGGCCAGCATGCGGCGCTGCCATTGGATCCAGGCGAAGAAGCGCTCGACGAGCCAGCGTCGCATATAGCGGCTTAGTCGTCGCCGATCTTGCGTGGGCGGCTTGCTGCGGTTGCAGCGATGCGGCGCGATCATCTCAATGCCATCTCGTCGCAATTCGTCGTCCAGTGGATCGCTGTCGTAAGCGCGATCGCCAATCAAGTTTTCTG
>JBARNC010000487.1:0-1812 GCA_049802775.1 Pseudolabrys sp.
CGGCTATCGAAACATCAGGTTTTCTGGGTGACCGTGTCGATGAGTCATATCTTTCAGTCCTGGATCTCGTTCTCCTCGACATCAAAAGCTCGAATCCTGATACCTATCGCGCGGTAACCGGTCGCGACCTGGCTCCAACCCTGCGTTTCGCCGAGCGCCTCGCGTCGCTTCGAAAACCGGCGTGGGTTCGCTTTACGCTCGTGCCGGGTTTCACGGACGATCCCGCGAATGTTGAGGGGATTGCGAAATTTGTAGCACCAATGAAGAACGTCGAGTGGGTGGAGGTTCAGCCTTTCCATCAGCTGGGCGCATTCAAATGGAAGGCGATGAAGCTTGAGTACAAGAACGCCGATACGCCGACGCCGACGCCCGACCTTATCGCTCGCGTGATCGAACAATTCCGAACCGCGGGTTGCCGTGTTCGCTAGTCGACCATTCCGCAGGTCAACATCATTCCAGGAGATTCTGTCATGATCGATCTTGCGCGCGATATCATTGGGACCCAACCCATTCTTACGGCGTTTCTCGCCATCGGCTTGGGCTACCTGGTTGGGCAAATCAGCATCGGTGGCTTCTCGCTTGGCGTCGGTGCTGTCCTGTTCGTGGGGTTGGCTCTCGGCGCATTTGCTCCAAAGGCACAGATCACCGGACCCATCGGCCTGACCGGGCTGATCATGTTCCTGTACGGAATCGGAATCCTTTACGGACGCCAGTTCTTTGAAGGACTGAGGGGCGTTGGCGTAAAGTACAATCTGCTCGCATTGGTTGCTTGCGTCGCCGGCCTCTTTGTGGCGCTCGGACTGGGCCACGCCTACGGAATCAAGATAGGCCACACGCTGGGCATCTATGCTGGATCGATGACGAGCACCGCTACGCTGCAGGCGGCGCTCGACGTCATGCAAAACAAAGAGCCGTCGATCGGATATTCAATTGCATATCCTTTTGGGGTCATTGGTCCGATCTTGTGCATCTATTTCATGACCCGCGTGGTGCAACCGAAATTTCCGCAAAAAGCGCAGCGATTCCATATGGGCGAAATTTCTCTGGGGAAGAAAGTCTCGGGCCAAACGCTTGCTGAGCTCGCCGAGCAGTTGCCGAGCGGCGTCCAGGTGACGATGGTACGCAAGGGGGGGCAAAATGTCGTTCCGGCAGCCGACATCGTGCTGTCATCCGGCGATGGGCTTATGATCATTGCTGAGAGCGAGAACGCTATTGCGCAAGCAGCCGCGCGACTGGGGCGGCTGGAGCCAGGCCGGATCGTCAAGGATCGTTCTGCCCTGGACTATATTCGCGTCTTTGTCGGCAAAGCCAACGTGGTCGGCGTGCCGCTCGCCCGCCTTCCTTTGCCTGCCGGCTTTCCTATCCATCTGCTGCACGTGAGACGGTACGATGCCGACCTCGTACCGACGCCCGACCTGACGCTCGAATTTGGCGATCGCGTCGGCGTGCTGATGCCATCTGACCGAAAGGAAGAGGTGAGGCGGCATTTCGGCGATACCGTAAAGGCTGCCGCAGAATTCAGTTACGTCTCGTTGGGAATTGGCATGGTGCTGGGCGTGCTGCTCGGCCTCATTCCAATTCCAATTCCCGGCGTTGGTACCGTCACGCTGGGTATCGGTGGTGGACCGCTAATCATCGCCCTCATTCTTGGCAAAATGCGCCGGACAGGGCCAATGTTGTGGACCATGCCGCTACCGGCAAATATCGTTCTTCGAAACTTCGGGCTGGCAATGTTCCTGGCCACAGTCGGCGTGAACGCGGGGCAGCCATTTGTGCGCACTGTGGCTGAAAGCGGTCTGACAATGCTTTTCA
>JBARNC010000488.1:0-1966 GCA_049802775.1 Pseudolabrys sp.
GGTTCTCCCGATCCCCGGATCGACCTTGTCTGCATTACGTCGTCATGTCCTCGCCAATTCCTTCAACTTCAAACGCCGTTGTCGTTGCCTGGCCTCACCTCCTTGACTCGCTCTCGTTTCACGCAACTTTAATGGCGGCTTGTGTCTCTCCGAGGCGATCTAGTCGTCTTGAGCCCGAGAGCCGAATAGAACGAAAGAGCCGATCAAGGCGAAAAGCCCCGGACATTGCCGCGGTTTCGTACGCAAGCTCGGATGCCATCATTCGCCCTTAGTTCCTAGTCGATCGAGCTCAAGGCTGCTTAATACAGCTGCGCTTTAGCCATTTCGCAGCGCGCTTTTTCCGCTTCGACCGGCATTTGATCTGACGCAAAGCGCCTGACCTGGGCAACGATAAGCTTTCGCATCTTGGTTCAAATCCGTGCCGCAACGGCAGGAGCCTTCCGATGTCGATCACTGCGCCGACGTTGTGCATCTCCCCGGAAAAAGTTTGCTTCTTCATCGTCAAGGCCCACGAGTACGACATCGCCGATTCTGGCGCCAACGTCGCCGACGACGGAATGATCGACCCTACATTCCTGGAATTGACGGCATTCATCAACGGGCTCACCGAGGACGAGCAGGTCGATCTGGTGGCCTTGACCTGGCTCGGTCGCGGTGACGGCGAGCTCAGCGACTGGGACGACCTGCGCAAGGAAGCCGCCCGCCTGCACAACAAGCGCACCGCTGCCTATCTCCTGGGAAACCCCATGCTGGGCGATCACCTCGAGGAAGGTTTAGAGATATTCGGCATTTCCAGTGAGGGCATGTAGAAGCAGAAGAAAAAGTAGAACGGACATTCGCGGTTACGGTTGGAATGTCCAAAACCGGTCCACCACGATCCGCGGCCGCCCGGGTTCGTACAAAGGTTTAGCCCTTCGATAGACAGCGCTATGGTCAACCGCGAAAACGAACTTCCAAGCAATCCGTTGGTCGCAGCGGTGCATGGAGCTATCGCTGATTGGGTAAGCGATTATCGCAACGCGATTGGCTTTAATAGTGAATTTGGCATGTGTGGGCTCTTGATCGTTGACCGCAAACAGAAAGACCGCCTCGCAGCGGTCTCTCCGAAATACAATCAGGTGCAGCCGATCAACCCGGGCACTCAGACAGGCCAGTACAAGCGCCAAGGGTGAAGTTGGCCCTCTCCTTTGCCGTACCCCCCGCAATCTCTAGCACCTCGTCAGAAACTTCATGGGTGAAGGGTTCGTCTTCATTCTGGTCGAAAGTGATGATTTTGTTGGTCATAGCGGTGATTCTCCTGATTTTGAGTGAATTCAATTGCACATGACGCCGCTGCCAGCGATCTGTCAGATCAGCGATCAGCAGCGCCGGCCCGCGCTTGATCGACTACCCGCTTGCGCTCTTCGAAGTGACGCCGCTCTGCATATTTTGGGTTATTGAGCACTTCACGCCATGCCTGATCCAAGGCATCCTTGTCTAACGCCTGTTTGCTCTTCCGCTCGGTCCATACGACCCATGCGATGCAGGCAACTACAATAAGTATAAGTATGGTTGTGAACTCAGTCATCGCGTCTCCTAACCACTGCCCGGTGGGCAGTACGCGCTAATCATCCAAGCCTATCTAGATAATCAGTGCTGCAGTTCACGTGATTACGGATGTTTGCGTAATGCATGAAATAACCGATGCAAGCTAGGCGCCCAGTCGCTGCAAACCGAGAACGGTGAGGCTCTGTCGCCCCTAATTTCAGCTTCGATGTCGGCCACGTCATGGACTGTCTGGGCCGGAAGCCTATTTCGTAACTAAATTAGGATTGCGCTATTCAAAGCCACGGTTCGCCCATGTCCGCTTTGGGTCTTGGCCGTGTAGAAACGCATTTGGGTAAGGGAGTCGGCGCATTGTTAGGGGTGGCGAGGCGCATTCATTTTTTCGGCCTGACTATGCCCTCATGGCTGCCATAAGCGGCTG
>JBARNC010000489.1:0-2463 GCA_049802775.1 Pseudolabrys sp.
TGCGCTTCTCCTTCTGATGCTTGGGGCCGTAACTACGGACCTCGTTTCACCATCAGCCTGAAGCGCAGCACCCAAAATCTTCAGCTATCCACAACAACGCCGGCCGATTACCCCATCTTTGGGTCAAAAGCGGACATTGCGTCAGTTATTCGATCACCTCGTCCGCGCGCCCGATTAGCGTGTTTGGAATATTGGGGCCGAGCGTCTACCACCGCGCCATTGGTGGCCTTACAAAAGGCGACCGCCACCATTGCCATCATCGGCTTTTCCGAAATCTCGCCGAAAGCACGCTCAATTTCAGAACTATTGTGCACAGGGTATTCGGAAAGCCGAACTTGTCGCGCCACCGATAAGCGGTTTGTCCGCTAACCCAAAGCGGACATCAGAGCCGTGCCCGCGCCGTGAAACCTTTCCCTACGATTCGTTTTAGCCGCTCACTGAGTGGCTGATATTCTTCATCCTCGCGCCACCTCCGACCTTTGACCTCCGACAATCACGGCGCTTTGACGATCTGCTTGCATGCAGGGGGCAAACTGGCCAGCGTCAACGCCGGTTTCGGTTTACGTGGCGGCGGATGCCGCGTCGATTCCTTGAACCAGAAGTCGAGCTCGTGACCGCAGCCGTCGCTCGGGAGCGGCGGGGGCTGCGGCTTGCAGTCCGCGCTGTCTGCCGGACAGGCGATTTGGACATGAAAGTGCTCGGCGTGACCATACCAGGGACGCACCTTGGACAGCCAGGCGCGATCAGCTCCGGCCTCGCGGCACAGCGCCTTCTTGATCGCGGCATTGACTAAGATGCGGATGACCGCCGGATCCTGCGCAGCGGTGTGGATGAGCTCGGTATGCCTAGGGGTCCACACTTCGGGATCGACGTCGAGCAGATCGGGCGCGACCACATCGATGGGCGAGCCGAACTCGCGCTCCTCGCGGCTTTGCACGTGGTCCGGCATCGGCGTAAACCAAATATCGACGTCGAGGCCGACTTGATGGCTGGTGTGGTCGGAGAGCATCGGCCCACCGCGCGGCTGAGACATGTCGCCAACCAAAAGACCGTTCCAGCCAACCTTTTTCGCGTTCTTGGCAAATCGTTCGATGAACCGAACGAGTTGCGGATTGCCCCAGTTGCGATTACGCGACGGCCGCATGACTTGCCAGGTGGGTCCGGTGATCGGCAGCGGCACAGCGCCGGCGAGGCAGCCGTCGAAATAGCCGCCGATCGAGCGCGGCGGCCCGGGAAACGGCGTCGATTTGCGCGCAAACAGTTCCTTGGCCGGCGTCGACGGCGCGTCCGGATTTTCCAGCGGCGGCAGAGGCTTGGGATTGAGCGAGCCGGGGGGAGTCGGGTCAATCAAGTGCTTTTCCTGCGCGACGGCAGAACCCGCGGCGGCGAGGATGAGGACGGCGAGCAGGCGAGCGGCAGCGCGCATCAGCAACTATTCTTCTTATGGATCTGTGTCGCATTGGTGGCGCGTTAGGCGCCTGGGCATTTCCGATAACAATGTCCGCTATTGGCACTTAGCGGACATGCTGATCGCCGCCCGGAATGTCCGCTATTGGGCGTAAAGCCGACATCGCCTGAAACTGTCGTCATGTCCGCTTATGACCCAAAGCGGAACATGGCTTCAACCTGCTCAACAAAGGCATCAGTGTTTCCCTGCCTACGGTCGACAACCAGATTTTCACCGCGAGTTTGGCAAAATCGTGAAGTCGCTCTAGTAGAATGTACGGTCGCTTCACTAACCGGCTGACTTGGCGCGAGATCGTCGCGCTCTATCGCCTCAGCGTGCTCGCGACCCCTGAGTGCAATCTGGATCTACCCGGTTATGGAATAGGGGAGCCTAGGTTTGCGTTCAGCGCCTTAGGCAGTAGTTTGACGTCCGTCAGGTCTGTGAAATTCTGGAGAGTTCACTAATGCGCTTCTCATTTCTAATCGCTGGTTCGGTTGTTTGTGCGGCGATTGGTCTTTGCGCCCCCGCATCGGCAAATGCATTCGACCTCTTGTTTGGCACGCGTCAACCGTCTCAGGGGGCGTGGTGTGCCCGGACGAATACCGGGGCTGGCCGAGTTGACGAGAATTGCATCTTTGACTCCTTCGAGGCCTGCCGTCGGACGGTGATCAGCGGCAATCGTGGCTTCTGCACCCAGAATCCGGCATTCACCGGCTACCCTCAACATCCGATCCACAAAAAGAAGCGAGTTCACCGCCAGTAAGTCTGGGCCTGCGGGACGAATGTCCGCTTTCGGGGGTAAAGCGGCCATTGCGCGGACGTTGGGGAATGTCCGCTAATGATGATGTGGACGTCGCCCACTCTGCGGCATCAAGAGTGCTATAGTGTGGTTGCGTGAAACGAGAGCGAGTCAAGGAGGTGAGGCCAGGCAACGACAACGGCGTTTGAAGTTGAAGGAATTGGCGAGGACATGACGACGTAATGCAGACAAGGTCGATCCGGGGATCGGGAGAACC
>JBARNC010000490.1:0-2814 GCA_049802775.1 Pseudolabrys sp.
CAGCGAGCGTGTTGGCGTATAAGCGGGCATATGCAAAAGGCATGTCCGCTTTACCCCCAAAAGCGACATCAATCGCGGTGAGCGCTATGTCCGCTTTGTGCCACAAGCGGACACTGGTTGCAGCCAGCTACCTGTGGAGCGGACTGCTCAATAGCCGCAAGGGAAACCCGATTGTCAGCCCAGCACGGACCTCGTTAACACCTGTACCATTGACGATGGCGTGCCTAAAACCGACATCGAAAGAAAGGTTGTCCTTTACCTGCCATATTGCGCCAATGAGAGCAGAGTAAGTGTGTGCTTGGCCGAATTCTTCCTCGTAGAAGAACTCAGCAACGGGACGTACTGTCCATTTGTACGGCCCCTCAAGAATAATACTTGTGAAAAGATCTGGGTGCTGATCGCGCGTAAGCGCGCCTGCGATATTCAGGTGGGCAGTGCCCCAGTCCCACCGTTGCGAAATGATCGCGTCTACGGTGGCGCCGACACGCGAGTCACCGAGGCTATCAGGCAACAGAACACCAAACTCAGTGGCAATACTCGGGCCTGGCCGATCCTGAAGCACTCCGGGACGCATTACATATTTCAGGAAAGCTCCGGCGTCCGTCAAAATTGTCGGTCCGGGCTCGGACAAAGGTGTCTCAAACCGCCCCTCAAAAACTGCTTCCCAGTTCTTGATCAGTCCGAAATTGAGAACAGTAGCTGGCGCTACGAGCGTCCTTTGGCCATTGCTGCTCAATACTCCAGCCGGCTGGAATTCAAGTTCCATTTCACCGGGGTCTGCGACGGCCGCATCGGTGCCATCGAAGGGGCGATAGGCGAAGGCGGGATCAAGCGGAACGAGCGCAGCAAACAACAGTCCGGCCACCCACAGCGGGATCGCCGCCCATTTCGTAGCGCGACTTGATCTCTCCGCGCTCATGATTAATCCGTGCCTAGGGGACCGCCCGATACACCCAAATGGACGCCGGCTGCCCTGACTGCGCCCGTGCCGCGACAAATAAGCGGTCAATGTCGCCTACAAATAATCCTGTCCGCGCGCCGGCGACCGTCGTGACCTTCGCAAGGCGCGAATATTTCGCATCGTCTGCCCTCAGGACATCGATAAAACCTGCACCACAGGTGATGTAGATGCGCTGACGCTTGCGATCGAGGAAGAGATCGTCCGCATCGCCGCAGGTATCGGCCTCGGAAACCAACTCACCCGTCTGCCAGTTGAACGCCGCGAATTTGGGAGGACTTCTGAACACAACAAGGACACGCTGGCGTTCAGGGTCGAGCGCCATGGGAAAGTTTGCGCCGCGGGTCACCGACCAAGTTGCCCGCTGCCGGCCCGTGGTTGCGTCGACTACGGCAATAGCGCGATTGTTTGGCAGATTCACAAATATCTGATGCGTTCCGGCGTCGAACTGAAAGCTTTCCGGGTGGGCCTTTAGAGCGAAAGACTCAATCTTGCTGTTGCTCCGCAGGTCGATGGCACCTATGCCGCCACTGCCATGGCCGACTAGCAAGCGATTACCCGGCAGGTCGACGCGAATGTTGTCCGCGTCGGCACCCAGATCAATTCGACCCGCCGGTGTGTATTCAGTACCCCGAAAAACGCGGACTGACCCATCGCCGCCATTCGCCACATAAAGTGAATCGCTCGCCTGGACGTAACCAACACCTTGCGGCTCCTTCAGTCCGGACAGGCGATGCACGACTTTTTGCGCATCAAGTTCGACTACGCCGACCGTGTCGTTCCCCAGTTCGGCGACGAACACCCTGTGGTGCGCCAGATCAACCGCCATATGATCGATGCGCCCGCTGACATTGCCCAAAGCAATTTTACGTTCGAGTTGCAGCGGTTCAGGCATGACGTTTTGTGCGACGATGTCGCTTGTAAAACCTAGGCACATGGCGATCGCGAGGACTGGTGTGAGTCGGCGCATGACATCAACTATTGCTGGATGTTACTCGCTACCTTTCCTTGCAATGTTTCATACAGATGTCGTAGTCGGCCTTGCATGCGGCCTGCGAATGAGCCTTTACGCACACGCGTTGAAAGTCGCGACAGTCCTTGCTGCAGTTGTTTGCCGCCTGCGTGGCCGTCAGCGCGACCACGCATCCAGACAGCGTGAGCAGGAAGACGATCGCGACCTTCATGCAGTCTCCCAAGGTTTCTTAGTTTTTCCCGGTCGTGTTCGCACCCGTGCTTGCGGTTTTGTCTATCGCCGCGCGCAATCCGCGCGCCAGCTTTTCGGCGTCGTCGTTCGCCCAAAAATGCAGGAAGAACAGCCGTGGCTGCTCATCCAGCATGTGGCTGTGAACGGCCGTCACCTCGATGCCGTTTGAACGCAGCGTACGAATACTGGATTCACCTCGTCACCCGTCAGGACAAAATCGCCGGTAATGGCAGCCTTTCCGTTACCTGTCGGCTGGAAATTGATTCCCGTAGCCAGTCCCAGCGGACCCGCAGGACCCAGCGACATTCCGTTTTCCGTCACTGGATTGCGGCGCGGCACACCAAATTGATAAACGCCGCCGTTTGATTGGCCCTTGACCCCAATGACTCCATCGAGGCGTGCCGTATCGAGATCGATTGTTGGAGCTGGACCAGCTGCGGCTGGAGGCGCTAAAGGCGTCTTGCTTGCCGACAACGCGTCGTGAATAACGCCGGCTATCTTGGCCGGATCCCCGTGCCCGCCGACATGCATATAAAACGTAGCGGGGTTTGCACGCAGGAGGTGGTTATGGACCGCCGTAATCTCGACGCCGCCCTCGATCAACTTCGCCATCACAGGATTGATCTCGGATTCGAGCAAGACAAGGTCACCC
>JBARNC010000491.1:0-2307 GCA_049802775.1 Pseudolabrys sp.
GGCAGAACGGCATTGATGGAAATCAAAAGGAGCCCTCAATGCCACCCGCATAAAATGGGCGCGCGAAGATGATCACTGCGGACATAAAATGAGCCCGCGTGGCGACCTCCCAACGCATTTTGACCGAAATCAAAGACCGCGCACCTTATAGATTTAAGAATGTGCCCACGATCAAGATGACAAACCCTATGCCGAAAAAAGCCAGCATAACGCGAAAGCGCGCTAAACCCGGCAGCCGCAGCGGGGGTCGTTTCTTTCACATTGAGGTCCGTCCCGCGTGGGAATTTGTCAGCTTTCGTGTGCAGGATATCGGCGCACCTGGCGGTGTCGAAAGACTCGCGGGGCAGCGCGCGAATGGCTCCTGGGACACCCAGAAATGGCTGGTCGAGAAGACCCATGCGCATGTCGAAAACGGCGTGCTTGTACCCGATACCGCGGAAGCCGAGAAAATCCTAGCAAGCCTAGGTTCGGTTCCGGTCCATGTCAGAGGTGACCGTTTCAGGGCAAAACCGCGGCGCAATATTCCCGAGGCCGAAAAGCCTACGCCAGCCATGCGCCGAGTGCAGATGCGAAATATCAAGAAGGCGCAGGCTTCGCGCAGACGACGAGGCAAGACATCGGCATCGCGGATTTAACACACTCCAGAGCGCAAGGACCGTTGATGGAAAATGCTGCCCTGCGGATCTTTGCGTTGACCGCCAGCAAGGACCTGGGCAGCGCCATTGCCGCGGCCCTCGGCGAGCCGCTTGCGGCACATGAAGAGCGCGAATTCGAGGACGGCGAGCACAAGGCACGCCCGCTCGACTTGGCGAACGGCGCCGACGTCTATGTGGTGCAGAGTTTGCATAGCGGCCCGCAGCAAAGTGCCAATGACAAACTCTGCCGTCTATTGTTCTTCATCGGAGCACTCAAAGACGCCGGTGCCGCGCGCGTCACCGCCGTGACCCCCTACCTTTGTTACGCGCGCAAAGACCGTCGCACCAAGCCGAATGATCCGGTGACCACTCGCTATATCGCCAGCATGTTCGAGACCGTCGGCACTGATTGCATCGTCGCGCTGGAAGTTCACAATCCCGCCGCGTTCGAAAATGCATTCCGCTGTCGTACGGTTGCGCTCACCGGCACGCCACTGTTTGTAGGATATGCAAAGGAGCATTTGGCGGATGCCAGACTGGCGGTGATATCTCCGGATGCCGGCGGCATGAAACGGGCGGAACTGTTGCGCGAAGCGCTAGAAGCCGCGCTCTGCCGACAGGTTGGCAAAGGCCTCGCAGAAAAGCATCGCAGCGCGGGAGTGGTTTTCGGCGATCTGTTCACAGGCAATGTAGCGGGTGCCACCGCGTTGATCATTGACGATTTGATCAGTACCGGCGGCACCTTATTGCGCACAGCACGCTCGGTGCGCGCTGCTGGAGCCAAGCGCGTGATCGCGCTCGTTACCCACGGGCTATTCATTTCAGGTTCAGCCGAAGTTCTCGCCGACCCCGCTCTCGATCAGATTATCATAGCCGACGCAGTGCCGCCGTTCCGGCTCGATCGCCCTCAGCAGAACAAGAAGCTGGTTATTTTGCCCGCGGCCTCCCTGCTCGCCGAGACAATTCGGCGCTTGCACGAAGAGCGTAGCCTGACCGATCTCATGGTGTTCTGAGGTGCGCTTCAAGCTCGCGTGCACTCTTGTCGGCCAGTTCAAGATAGGTGACGCAGAGCCGTGGCCATTTCTCCGGCGCGCGCGGACGCTCTTCCAGCAGATGCGCAATGGCGAGCCGGGCGCGCAGTGTAGCGCGGTGACAGCGATAGAACGTGAAAAGCTCGTCAGTGGGCCCATCGCGCAGCACATGCTTCATCCGGCGCCGGAGATATTTTCCAGCCCATGCCGCTCCGAGCCGTTCACATTCCAGGCTGAGAAAGGCAATCTCATCCAGCGGGTCGACGACACGAAGTCGAGAATTGAATTCGAGACAGTCTATGATCCTCACTCTGTCGTTGAGCCAAATATGCTCGGGGCGCAGATCACCATGTCCATCCACGATCCGGCGACGACGCAGGCGCGCCGCGATGTGACTGCCCTGCACCTTCAGAAATCGGCGCTGCGCGAGGTCGATCCGCTGCACTAAGCCTGCGGGAATTCGGAATCGCGGGTCGAGCAGCACGCGCTTGTTGTACGCAAGGCTATGCCTCCAATCGGCAAGATGGATCACAGGCGAGAGAAAAACCGGTGTCGCCGAATGATAGAACCGCGCCAACTTAGTGATCAACTGGTCAAGCTGGCCGTCCCCAAGACCCCGGTCTTCGATCATATGATCGAGC
>JBARNC010000492.1:0-4380 GCA_049802775.1 Pseudolabrys sp.
CCGTTATTGGCCAAAGCCGACATGCTAGCTGCATTGTGATCAACGTCCGCTTTCGGGAGTAAAGCGCAGCTTAATTCGGGCTAGCCCCATTACAACTTGCGCCAGCTCGCGCAGTCCTTCGACCGAAAAGTTCCGTGGAACGGGATTTGGTGACGTAAGTTAGCGATGCAGCGTTCTGCGCCAGAGACGTCCTACTATGCCCCCCGGCAAGCAAGTCAAAACTGACCGTTTCGCCAAGGCCGCCAAAACGACCGCAGCAGCAGAACGCGCCATCCAAAAAAATATCGATCGCAAAGAATCCCGACGGAGGAAGACAAACAAAAAGACCAGCGCGATGCAGGTGGGCGCCCGACGTTATCCCACACCGCCAATGCCCAAGCAGCATATCGCCAAGCCCGGCAAGGAAGCCTCGCTCGACCTCGCGCCGATGTACGACGCCCCGTACTACAAAGGGTCGGAAAAGCTCAAAGACAAAGTCGCGCTCATTACCGGCGGCGACTCAGGTATTGGCCGCGCCGTGGCCATCTTATACGCCCGCGAAGGAGCGGACATTGCCGTCGCCTATCTGAGCGAGGACAAAGACGCTGAAAAGACAAAAACTGCGGTCGAAACGGAAGGCCGGCGCTGTATCCTGATCTCTGGGGACGTCGCCGATCCGGAATTCTGCAAAGCGGCGGTCGAGCGTACCGTCAAACAGCTCGGCGGCCTTGACATTCTCGTCAACAACGCCGCATTCCAGGAACACGTGCTCGATTTTGCCGACCTGACTGAAGAGCATTTTGACCGTACGCTGAAGACAAATTTGTACGGGTATTTCCATATGGCTAAGGCCGCGGTCCCGCATATGAAAAAGGGGGGCGCCATCGTCATGACCGGCTCGGTGACCGGCCTCCTCGGCAACAAGAATTTGATCGACTATTCGATGACCAAAGGGGGGATTCATGCCTTCGTCCGCTCGCTCGCAACCCATCTTATTGACCGGGGGATTCGCGTGAATGCGGTCGCGCCGGGCCCGGTCTGGACGCCGCTCAATCCCGCTGATCGCAATGCTAAAGGTGTGGCAAAGTTCGGCGGCGACACGCCGATGAAGCGACCGTCGCAGCCCGAGGAAATCGCGCCAGCGTTTGTCTTCCTCGCGGCGCCAAGTTGCTCGAGCTATATCACTGGCGAGATCCTGCCGATCATTGGCGGTTATTCAGGGGGCTAGGAAAGGGCAGCATATGGCGAAGAAACGCAAATACTCCCGCAGCGCGGGCGAGGAAGTCAAAAATGAAATGCACCGCTACAAGCGGGGCAAGGCAAAGAGTGGACGTGGCGGGAAAGGCGGCAAGGTGAAAAGCCGCAAACAAGCCATCGCAATCGGACTATCAAAAGCGCGGAAAAAGGGGAAAAAGGTGCCGAAGAAAAAGTGATGAAGTCGCCCAATGCGGCTACTACTACAGCTCAATAGCGCGGGCCTGGCGCAATTCGTCCGGCGGGACACTCTTGTCCTCGTGCAGAAATGTTGAAGTCATTGGTTGGTATGCTCTAATTGACTTAGTATCCGCCGATTTTCGGATCATATCCGCTAAACGCGCGCTTTCAAATAACGTTCAAGATGTCTTTTGACATGCATTGGCTCCCGCCGTCCTCCGCAAGGAACTGTGGTGGCTTTGGTGCATTTCTATTTGTGAATTTGGCGGAGTTTTTCCGTGAAAATCGCTCAAATCGGGCCGCTCATGGAGAGCGTGCCACCTCGAGGTTATGGCGGGACCGAACGCATCGTCTCTTACCTGACCGAAGAATTGGTGCGCCTCGGTCATGATGTGACGCTGTTCGCGAGCGGCGATTCCGTAACGTCGGCGCGGCTAGTGAGTTGCGCGGCGACCGCGTTGCGCCTTGATCCACATGTACGCGATCCAATTCCCTATTATATGCTCATGCTGGATCGAGTCCGAGAAAGCGCGGAAGATTTCGACATATTGCACTTCCATATTGATCAATTCCATTTTCCGCTGTTTCGCCCGACTGCAGGGTGTACGGTGACGACATTGCACGGCCGCCAGGATCTGCCCGATCTTCGGCCGTTCTATTTCGGCTTCAGCGAAATGCCACTGGTTTCCATCTCCAATAGCCAGCGTGCGCCAATTCGGAACGCCAATTTTGCCGCCACCGTGTATCACGGCCTGCCTGTCGATTTGCTCCGTCCGACATTTCATCCGCGCGGAGGCTACCTGGCTTTTCTCGGGCGTATTTCGCCCGAGAAAGGCGTTGATCATGCAATTACAGTTGCCCGGATGCTTGGGATTCCCCTGAAGATCGCCGCCAAAGTGGATCGGGTTGACGAGGTCTATTTCCGCGAGAAGATCGCACCTTTACTCGATAACCCCGGCGTCGAGTTCATTGGCGAAATTAATGATCAGGAAAAATCCGAATTTCTAGGCCACGCCCTTGCGCTTATGTTTCTCATCGACTGGCCCGAGCCGTTTGGGCTTTCAATGATTGAAGCGATGGCATGCGGTACGCCTATACTCGCATTCCGCCGCGGCTCGGTTGAAGAGGTAGTCGGTCATGGAACGACCGGCTACATCGTCGACAGCGTTGAAGATGCGATCTTGTCGATGCCGCGGGTTATGGCTCTCGACCGTCGCGCTGTGCGCCGGAAGTTCGAAGAGAGGTTCACCAGTGCCCGCATGGCAAAAGACTATGTGCGCGTCTACAAGTCGTTAGGCGTAAGGGCCAATCAGATTGGAGTTCCACCCCGCGTTGACCGCGCGTACGCTGGCCCTGTGAAACAGGCCCATAACCCGAGCGAGCCGGTCATTAAATGATACCGTCACCCGGGACGAAAACGGCCGCGTCTGCTGCCGTCGCCGAGGAACCTTTTTACATTCCAGCCACGGCGTCGCCCTCCAGGCCGCGCCGCGTCCTTAAGTATGGGGACAGTTTCGCGGTCGTCGATAGCCATATCGGCGCCTCGAGCGGAGGACAGGACGGCATTTTTCACTGCGACACTCGGTATCTTTCGCGTTTTGAGCTCTTGATCAATGGCATGCCGCCATTGCTGCTCGGATCGAACCTGCGAGATGACAACTCGACGCTTACGGTCGACCTGACCAACCCCGATATCTATTTCAATGGGCAACTCGCGCTACCCAAAGACACTCTCCACGTGGTTCGAACGCTGTTTTTCTGGCGCGGATGCGTCGGCAATTTAGCGGACACTCGGCCCCCTCACACCGCCTGAAGTGTCGCCGTCAATCGACAATAGGCCTTTTGCGCCTGCTGCCGTGCGCGTTTGCATAGATTTTCGTGAACTCGGCTCCAAACAGGAAAATCTGAGCTGAGTAGTAGACCCATAGTAAAAGGACGATAAGACCTCCGGCCGCGCCGTAGCTCGAAGCGACCGCGCTGCTGCCGATGTACCAGCCGATGAATGTTTTTCCGATATTAAAGAGAACAGACGTCATCAGTGCGCCAACGATCACATCCTTCCATTGCAGCGTACGATCGGGCAAAACCTTGTATATTGCTCCGAACAAACCGGCGAAGAGGAGCAACGAGATCGCGAAATTGAGTCCGGACAGAATCAACGCGCCGACCGGCAGCATATCCAGATGGTTGGCGAAAGCCGTCAGACCGGCGCTCACGGCGAGCGAAACGATCAACAGAAAGCCAAGAGCCGCCACCAACCCAAGGCTCGCGATACGGGCGCGAACCAAACGTGACAGGATTGCCTCCTTCGACCGCGTTTTCCAGATTGTGTTCAGCGCGGCCTGCATCTCGCCGAATACGCCGGACGCGGTCGCGATTAATGTCACCGTTCCAATTACCGTCGCAACTACGCCGGATGACTTTGCGGACGCGCTTGCAATCACAGACTGCAGCAAGTCGGCAGCCTGCTTGCCCATAAGGGCACTGAACTGCCCGCTGATCGCGTTCTGAGCGGCCTCCTGGCCAAAGACCAGGCCCGCGACCGCAATGACAATGAGCACGACCGGAGCAAGCGATGTAATTGCGTAGAAGGCGATGGCAGCGCCGCGGCTCAAGGCTTCGTCATCAATAAAGGACAGCGTGGTATCCACCAGCATCTTCCGGGCAACGGAAATCATTTCTCGCCTCCGTAGACCAACAAGCTACGGAGGCGTTTGTTCGATCGCCCCACCGCAGCAGCAGCCCGGGGCGATGTATCGCTTGGCATTAGCGGACATTTTGCGATGCGGAAGCCATGTCCGCTTTACCCCCGAAAGCGGACATTTGCAGTGTACTAGGCCATGTCCGCTTTGTGCCGATTTTGTTGCAGAAGTCGGCCATTTTGGCTGCGAGCAGCCGGCCTCGGTTTTCTTGAAACGTCTTCTTATTGCGCTCCTTTAGGGAGTGGGGATCACTTACCAACTGTAC
>JBARNC010000493.1:0-2461 GCA_049802775.1 Pseudolabrys sp.
GGGTTCCTCACTATCGAACAATGCCGCGCGACGCTTAGTGGAAACGGCGGTTTCTGCGAGCCAAACCAGTTCTACACCGGACCTGAAACTACGTCCGCTAGTCGCAAACGAAAAGTACCAACAGGGCTAACACTCGGCGGCTGAACTTGCGGCCTCGAAATGCGTGTCACCGGGCCATTCGGTATTATCACCAACATCGACCGAACGAGGTTGACGATGACGCGGATGATTTTTGCTGCTGCCGCTGCTCTTGGTTCTTTAGCCTGCGGTCTACAGCCCGCGGCGGCTGACGAGGCATCCTGGTGCGCCGTGAGTAAAGATGGTGACCATTGGGATTGCCAGTATCGCTCGTTGGAAGATTGCTGGCCAAACGTGCTGGCGGGCAACCGTGGCTGGTGCAATCCGAATCCATACTTTGTCGCGAACGCCACGGAACACAGGCACTCAGCGAAACGCCACCCTCGCCCGCAGTAGCAGCGTCACATGATATGGCGTTATGTTCGTTATTGGCACTTAGTGGACAATCCGACCGCACCCACTTTGTCCGCTATTGGAGTAACAGCGGACATTGACCGACCGCTGCTCACACGCCGGGGGCATAATGCCAACAGAGGGGGATGGATGAGGCTCGTTTCAGCCGCTTTGCTCTTGATGCTGCTTGCGCCAGCATCGGCTCACGCAAGTTGTGCAACGATGCAAGCACTTGCCCAAGAGCATGCCAACGACATGGCGCGGCGCGGCAGCATGGATCACAACGGCTTCGCAAGCCGCGCATGGCGTGGAGCGCGAGCCGAAAATGTAGCCTACGGCGTCAAGACAAAGCAGCAAGCCATTGCGTTGTGGTGGGGTTCATCTGGCCACGCAGCCAACATGAGACTGCCAGGATGCAAGGCAGTGGCGAGCGCGGTGGGGCACAACGGCACGCGTTACTGGGCAATGGTGATCGGGAATTGAGGTAGCTGCCGCCAGGCGCCGACGAATGTCCGCCATTGGACAATAGCGGACAAATTTTAGCCGGACGGTTTGTCCGCTAATGGCCCAAACCGGACATCGGACCGCTCGGCATTTGGTCCCCTTTGTGTGCCATTTCTCACTCGCTGGCAGGTCGCAAAATGCTAGGCTTTGCACAAGAGGGCACATGCGACGGCGCGATTTCATCACATTCTTAGGCGGTGCGGCGCTCGCGTGGCCGCTCCCGGCGCGGGCGCAGCAACCGACGTTACCGTTGATCGGGTTCCTCAACAGCGCATCACCAAAGTACATAGGGAGCAACACATGAATCGTCGTAGCATTCTGAGCATCGGCGCGGCGACAGCACTGGGACTGGGCTTACTGCCTGCCAGTACGGTCGCTCAGCAAAAATCGCTCAAAGACCAGCTCGTCGGAACTTGGACGCTTGTATCATGGCTGGAGACCTTCAAGGACGGCAGTAAATTACAACGATTTGGCCCTGATCCAAAGGGCGTCAACATCTTCACTGCGGACGGGCATTTCTCCATCATATACGCGCGCCCTGACCTTCCGAAAATCGCGTCCAATGATCCGATGAAGCCGACGCCAGAAGAAGCCAACGCCATAATGTTAGGGTCGATTGCTTACTTCGGCACATACACTGTCGATGAAGGCAGTAAAACGATCTCCTTCCGCATTGAATCCACTACGCTGCCGAACCAGCTCGGAATGAATCAGATACGAAAGATCACTTCGCTCACGGCGGATGAACTGAGCTACACCAACAATACGCCAGTCGCTGTCCCTGCTGATCACATTGATACCGCGTACAAGCGAGCCAAGTAGGCGCGAGTTCCGAACTGCATAAATTCTAGCCCGCTTCGGCGGGTTCTTTTTTTGTACTAAATTTTGTTGGCCCAAAGCGGACATTGCGAGTTGCACTGCACATGTCCGCTTTTGGGGGTATAGCGGACATCAGTCGGACGCTCAACGAACTGTTTCTGAGCTACGTCGGGCTCTTTCCCATCGCGGCGCTCAAAGTCGATTTGCGTGAGTTAGGTGCCGCGCGAAAGCGTCAGCTTTACTGACATGAAAATCGAAATAAACATTTCAGGCTTGCAATTAATTTATCAACTCCCATTGCAGTTCACGTCCGGCGCCCCACATACACATTTACGGGTAAGCAGGTCTTGCCCCAAGGGTGCTCATAAATCGGGGACTTACCGAAGTCTCCGTTGCATATAAGCAGCAGCATCAGTGCCATCGGCAGGCACAAGAAAACTTGAAATTGTTTGCGTTTGACGCGGGTGTGATCAGCACCCGCGTCCATACATGTTCGCGCGCTGATTCTGGCGCGCGTCCCTCCTATCGAATGGAGAGAGGCAAGGAACCTTGCTTCGCTCAAGCGTCCTTTGGAAGGCGCTGCTGCATACGGGAGCCACAATGACCATTCCCCATTACATCAACGAAGACAGATCCGAAATACGCGGCATCAAGCCCGGCTGGTACG
>JBARNC010000494.1:0-1880 GCA_049802775.1 Pseudolabrys sp.
GGCGCGCTCATGAGCGCGAGTGTGACGCTCGGCCTCTATGCCAGCCATCTGGAAGCGTTCCAGACGATCCTCGCGACCGAACCGAAACGCTACGAGCCCGAGGACGCACGCACGCGAAAATATAGGCAAATGCTCGAGCGCAAGGATGCCCTGTACGACGCTCTGAACGAGCGCGGCATATACAGCATGTTCAACGAGGTCTTTACCCATTGAACTGGCTGTCGAACCACGCGCTGGCGATTGCGCTCCAACCTAATCAGGGCACCATGGATGGTGCTTCCGGCGCGCAACGGCAGGCGGCGGCTGCCAGCCTAAAAACCTAAAAAGATGAGACAATCAGCAGGTAGTGTCTAAGTTTGATTGTGGCGGCAGCCAACCGTGGCATTTTTTTCTCTAAGAGTAGTAGGATTTGAACCTCACGTTGGAGGTCCACGTCTGCGCACTCCTCGTCGTCCAAGAACGAAAGTTACTGATTGCTATTTGGAATTTAATGGTGCCTTTGGTGCGGTGAGTCTAAAAATGGAAGAACTAAAGAGGGATGAGCTATATTCAATCATCCGATCATATCAAGGCATGGGCGTTCCGGTTGTAAGAGGATAAGGCGGATCGGCAGAGAGGTATTGCCAGCCCCGAACGATTGACCTGAATGTGCTGATCCAAGAGATATAACATTCCAACACCGTCAGTGGTCGCGTTGCATAGATAATTGCGGGACGTCTGTTCCTCCACCGAGTTGGGCAAGGGATCGTGTTGCCCCCTCTCAGCGGTGTGAATACGATCATCCAGCATGACGCCGATGTTTTGTTTGAGACTGAGGGGCAACTGAACCTTGAGCGGCTTCAACGAGGATGGACTCTGATTTACAGCAAATATTGTAAGAAAAACAAAAAGCGTTTTAGTTCGCAGGGGCGACAATGATGCGCCAACACATACTTCGTGGATTGTTTATTGCACATTGGCCATCTGGCCGGTGTACCAGAGCGAGCCGTCTCGCGCCGCCAGCGGATCGTGCGACCGCGAGCCGGGCGTCGGCGCCTTCCATTCCTTGATCGAAATCTTGGTGGGCCCCGGAATAACCACGCCGGCGGGCTTTCCCTTTTCCGGAAAAGCCTTAGCTAAATACTCCGTGGGCGCACGAGATCAAGAACCCGCTCAATTTTGTCAACAATTTCTCGGGTGTCTCGGTCGAACTTATTGACGAACTGCGGGAGGCACTTGCTGGGGCCAGCCTCGACAACAAGCTACGCGCCGAGATCAGCGAGATTGCAGATATGTTGCAGGGCAATCTCGACAAGGTCGTGCAGCACGGCAAACGTGCGGATGCGATCGTCAAGAACATGCTGCTGCACTCGCGAGCAGGTTCGGGGGAGCACCGGCCCGTCGATATCAATGCCATCGTCGAGGAAAGTCTCAATCTCGCCTGGCACGGGGCGCGGGCCGAGAAGCAGGGGTTCAATATAACGCTGGAGAAGTCGTTCGATCCGACTACCGGTGAGGCTGACGTCTTCCCGCAGGAGATCACCCGGGCGCTGCTCAATCTTATTTCAAATGGCTTCTACGCGGCGACCAAGCGCAAAGCGCAAGTAAATGGAGGCGACTACGAGCCTACCCTTGCTGCCGCCACCAAGAACTTGGGGGACCGCGTCGAAATCAGGATCCGCGACAACGGCACCGGCATTTCGCCTGATGTGAAGGAAAAGATGTTCAACCCGTTTTTCACCACAAAACCAGCGGGAGAAGGCACCGGGCTTGGCCTGTCCATCAGTCACGACATCATCGTCAAGCAACATGGCGGGTCTATAGAGGTGGATACGCAGCCTGGCGAGTTCTCCGAATTCAGGATCATTCTGCCACGGGCGGCCATGTTCCATACCGAATCT
>JBARNC010000495.1:0-1549 GCA_049802775.1 Pseudolabrys sp.
GCCGAGCGCAACCGTGGTGAGAATTGCCGCCAGCACCATCTCGCCGGTCATCTTGCGCATGAGGAAGACGTAGACGAGCAGTCCGACGACCAGACTTAGGACGACAGCGGCGCCGAGCGCCATCGCCGCATGGCCAGAAAACAGCGACGCGGTCGCCAGCAGCAAATACGCGCCCAACATCATCAACTCGCCGTGGGCGAGATTGAGCACGCGGCTCACCCGGTAGATCATCACATAGCCGCACGCGATCAATGCGTAGATCGATGCGAGCACGACAATGTTAACGAGGAGTTGCAAACGGATTCCGTCCAGCGGGAGGTATCCCTCCCGCTTTCAGGTGGGAGGGATAGGGCACGATTCACTTAACGTCGTAGGTCTTCCAGTCCTGCACACGCGCGATCTTGTCGCCTTCCCATTTGTAGACGCGGTAATAGAGCCGCGTGCGGAAGTGATTGTCCTTGTTCCACTCAATCGGGCCGCCGCGCAGGCCTTTGGTGTCGATCTTGAGATTTTCCATGGCCGCCCGCACTTTGGCGGCGTCGGCCGGCCAGCCTGCGCCCTTGAGCGCTGCCTCGATCGCCATGCCGCCGATCCAGCCTTCGGTCATGGTCTGCGCCGGATATTTCGAGCCCGCCTTTTTCGCTGCCTCTTCGATTTCCTTGTGAATAGGTAAGCCCTCCTGGAATAGCGCGTTGGCGTTGACCACGAAGAAATTGCTGTCCTTGAGCCGTGCGAGCTCGCTTTCGGCCTCGAGATGGCCCCAGGCGATGTAGTCGTCCTGCCATCCGAGCTTGCGCAAAGCTTCCAGCGTGCGCACCTGCGTCAACCAGGGCGCCCACGAATAGACCCAGTTCGGGCCGGCGTCCTTGAGTTTGGTCGCGAACGGCGTGTAGTCGGCAGTCGGCGGCGGGATGACCTGCTGGTCGACCGGCGTCATGCCCATCGTTTTCGACAGCTCTTGCGCATAGTCCATCTCGCCGCGCGACACCGGGATCGCCATGGCCGAGAAGCCGATCTTCACCGGCCCTTTCGCCCTCGCTTTGACGAAATCGAGTGTCGCCTGGCTGTCGAAATGTGAGGCGTAGCCGGTGGTGCAGAACTGCAAGGGATCGGCTGGCGGATAGACGCTCTGCGGGCAAACTCCACTAGCAAACAGCAGAGGCACTCCGGCAGCTTTGGTCTCCGCGATCATCGGCGCGTAAGTGGATGATAGGCTTGCGTTGACAACCAGCACGGCGTTGTCCTGCGTGATCAACTTTTTCGTATTAGCTGCCGCCTTTGAAGGCTGCGCACCGTCGTCTTCGAGAATGAGTTGAATTTTTTTGCCGTTGATACCGCCGGCGGCGTTGACCTGGTCAATATAGATGCGCAAGGCATCGACTGCGGGCGCGTAGGTGCTCGAGGGTGGTCCAGTTAGCGCGCCGGTCAATCCTACAACATAGGCATCTTGCGCGATTGCCGGCACGGCCACCGTGCAGATGGCTATTGCGCCGAGTAAAGTCCTCTTGAGCATGTCTTCCCTCCCGTTTTCATATCGTTGATCTTTTGC
>JBARNC010000496.1:0-1682 GCA_049802775.1 Pseudolabrys sp.
TCATTGTCCCCTCACATTTGAAGCAGGCCACCGAAATCGCTATGCGCAATGATGCAGATCAATGGGTCAGGGACGCTGATAGAAAGTATCAACCGTACACTCCGGGAAATTTGAAAACGACCGCTTGATGCAGCCCGAATCGGGTTAGCGCGAGGACCCCGCGTATCCACAAATTGCGGCATAGTCTTAATGGCATGGCGCGTCAATGATCGGAGGGGCGCGACCCTTCCTTTCCGGCAGCTGTGATGTTTTACGCATCCGTAATTGACCAACCCGACTGCGCCCGGCAACCGTAAGAGACATGAATCGGCCGCCGCCCAAGCTTGAGCCGCCGAAGTTATGTCCCGTCTGCTTGGTGGCAATGCAAGCCATACAGGAGGAGCACCATATCCTTCATCGATGTGAGCAATGCATGACGGTCATAATGATCGCGCGACCACGTGGGCGCCGCTGGAAAAAGAAAGCCTGACAATGTTTGTGTGAGAGGGAAACCATCCATGACGAGTGACTCCGGCTTCTTTCATAGTGCCTCAGGACAAATGTTAATTGTGGGTGTCATCGCAGTCGCGATCATACTTGTCGCCTGGAAGTACGTCTTTTGAACGTGGGGCGGCGAGCGTCACCGCCGCCGTCCTGATGGTTTTGCGGCGATTTACCCGCCGTAGCCCGCCTGGACGGGTCGCAGCCCCTTTTCCTTTTTTCAGGCAGGCAGGGAAATCGCGCAGGAGGTAACGGGGCACAGAACGGAGCTGCCCATCACGAGTTATACTGCCGCTACAGCCAGCCCTTCCTCCTTTGTGAATCCCCCCTATGGGCTGGCCGCATTCTTTGGCTGCCGTGATTGCGCCTCGCGGCAGCCTTTTTATTTTCAGGCAAGGCGCGCTCGGGACTAGAATTAGATAAGGCAAGAACTTCAACGGAGGCGTGAGGCCAAGCGCCTTCTTGTTTTGCACTGCACTGTTGGTTGCTTGACGCAATCTGCCTCAGGGCGGACCGTTGGCCATGCTCGAAGTCACGGACCTGTGCACGGCCCGAAACAAAGGAGGCTGCCATGATTGTCAAAAACATTTTGGCTGGCAAAGGCGGCAACGTCATCACGATCAACCCGACCGCCGATGTTATTGCGGCAGCGAAGCTGATGGCCGAGCGCCGCATCGGCGCGGTCGTCGTCCTCGGTGCAGATCACCGTATCGTCGGCATCTTGTCGGAGCGCGATATTGTCCGGGCGCTCGCAGAACATGGACTGGCAGTGCTGAGCGAGCCGGTCAGCCAAGTAATGACACGCGAAGTCAAGACCTGTTCTGAAGACGATGCCATTGGAGATCTGATGGCCCGCATGACCGTGGGAAGATTCCGCCATTTGCCGGTGGTGCTGCAGGGAAAGCTCATCGGCATCGTGTCGATTGGCGATGTGGTTAAGAGCCGCGTTGAAGAGATAGATCAAGAAAGCAAAACGCTACGCGAATATCTACAGAACGCGTAGCGGTCGTGGCTACGCGGCAAACCGCGAGCAAGCAATGGCGGATTTCAAGGCGCGGTGAAGGCAATGACCGGTAGATTAGTGAGTATCGTCGTATGACGTGACTTCCCGCTTTGCGACCGGATCGCCAGCGTCTCCCATCTTTTTCTCTTCTTCGGCAAGTAGCTTCAGGATGCGCTGACGTTCTGCTTCATCCGTGGTC
>JBARNC010000497.1:0-2876 GCA_049802775.1 Pseudolabrys sp.
GCAGCCGCTGCGGAAGCGATGTTCGAGCCGACCGCGGGGAAGGCTCGACGGGCTCGTGAGGGGTCAGAAGGCGACGTGGCCGCAGAGTCGGCAGGAGCGGATGCCGACGACGCACCTGCCAAGACCGCGAGGCGCAAAAAGAAGGCGGCTAAAGAGGCATAAGCGGCATTCAGCCGCTATTCTGACTTCTCGGACTTGGCGCCTTCGCCAGGCTTTCTGGCGTCGGCCGCGGGCGCGCTTGGCTTCGATTCGACCGACCTAGGCTCGGGTGCCAAAATTTCGGCGGGCTTCGGTTTGACTAACCGACGTTCCCTGCACAGCTTAGCAGCGGTTTTGCTGGGCTTTCGTGGTGTATGAGCCCGCTTCCTCTGGGCTTGGGAAGACCATGGGAAGACTGGCGCTGTGTCTGAGCCCAATCTGCTAATGACCGCATCAGCGGTCTTCCCTGAGTCACGGCGGGGCATATGGCTTTCTGCCCTTCGTCCTTCACACCAAAATCTACAATATATAATAAAAGTTGTGTGAGCCAGCTCACACACTTTTTGCTTGAACCTACCCATTTATCGAACGGAGGGCACCTACACAGGAGGCCCACATGCGAAAATTAGTAGGAATTGCGCTAGTGCTCGCTGCCAGCTTCGTCGGTATGATGGCAGTACCGGACAATCCGCGTACCGAGATGGTGACGAACAACCAAATCCATCGTGGAATGACAGGTCTTAAAGTCTCGCTGCCGTCTAACTTTCCGGTGGAGCTAGTGCGTTAAACGCCATGTACGAGTTTCATGCGCGGCAAGACATTCCACGCCTGCGGCTTTGCGCTAGCAAATATGGGCACCGATACCAGGACCTTGCAGGCCTATCTCGGCCACCGGAGCATTCAATCGACCGTTTGCTACACCGAGCTATCGCCCACACGCTTCAAGGACTTCTTGCGTTGAGGCTTCGGCAAATGGTTGGACGCCTCCGCCTACCCAAAAAGGCGCCAAAGAATCATTCCAAGTAGGATGTAATTGACCGTGAATGCAAAGCTGATCCAGCCAAGGTCGTTTTTCGCGCCAACGTGAATTAGGGCCTCGTGAAGTTTTGAGAACTCCCTGCGCATTTCATCGTCCATGACTACCCTCCGCCTAAAGTCGTTGCGGGTCTACTCCATACTGCCGCGGTGACAAGAAGGCTCCAACCGGCCAGGAGTTGATTGTTGCCCAGTGAGCTAGCCTTCTGATCTCGAAGGCAATGTGCTCTTTGACGTCCTCGCCTTTACCCTGCCGCTCTGTGAGGTCGCCTTCCTCGTCGCAATATCGCAGCAGTATCAACAATGACCTGAAGACACTCGGCGGCATTGGCCCCTGGCTCTGGCAATAGAGCATCACAGCATTGTCTAAATACATCTCGAAGTCATCATCCGACATTTGCTGGATGCCGTTGATCTCAAACTCTCCGACATTTGGATTCATCGGCCATTCAGTCGGTTGCTGTAAGGCGCTAAGACCGTTGCAGCTGCTTTCAGCGCCGATTCGAGATGCTGTACTTGATTGCGGAGTGCGTTGTTTTCCAATTCAAGCCGCTGCCTTGCTAATGCATCCTCGGTAGGTTCTGGCAACAAAGGCTCGTATAAAGCCTCACGGCCTACGTAGGCTATTCGTTCAACTCGCTTCGGCATCAAGCATCAGCTTAATCATCTCAATCCAAAAGAAATACCCCCACGGCTGATCCGTGCAAGAGGCTTGATCCATATCAAAGATGGCTCGATGGTTTTGAGGTCTATTTTCTTCGCATGGATATTTCCTTCCCATGGATATCCAGCATGGCTGTCTACTAACTAACCCCGATGGCACTTCGCCCTTGGGGTTATTTTTTACTTTCCACTCCCACTATGTCCGCTCTTGGCACG
Organism: Pseudolabrys sp.; assembly: GCA_049802775.1. Lineage (GTDB taxonomy): Bacteria > Pseudomonadota > Alphaproteobacteria > Rhizobiales > Xanthobacteraceae > Pseudolabrys. The sequence continues at coordinate 1,894 of JBARNC010000497.1, forward strand.
GATTGTCAGCCTAACGACTCCAATCCAGAAGAAACACCCCCATGCCATAGTGAATGCCGGGGATAGGTTGTGGGAGTTAGCAAGCCATTGATGGCGAGCGTGACCAGCACAAGACCAACGCAACCGACCAGTATTAAAGCGATCCAGGCGCAAATAAGCGCTACTTTCTCTCGAATGGAGCTATCATTCATCGCATTCATAGCGGCCTTCGAGGCCGTCAGATTATCCATCACAGCCGAAATAAAAACCCCCGGCTTCGTCTGCCAGGGGCTCCCATACATCTGGATGCCAACGGGGGGACCGGGATGACACCCAAATATTGTAAATTACATTTCACAGCCCGCTATGCGGGGCATTGATACAAATCAACGCAGTCGTTCATTCATTTTGGGCAGCAAATGGTCCTTGGCTACTTCCTCGGCCTGGAGCTTCAAAAGCTGCTTATCGGGTGCCTCACCGGTACTTTCATCTATGAGTTTTTGAAATCGCTCAAGGTTTTGTCTGTGTACGAATCGATCAAGATTTTGTTGGAGCGTGGATCTCTCCATGAAGGTCCTCCTGGTCAGTTCGGAGACCATCCGCATCCTCAATCTGATGGGGCTTAATCGTCTGTGCAAAACCGACCACAAGGCCAAAAAAAGCCCCGCAATGTGAGCGGGGCTGAATACGCATACGCATACATCACACTAGGCAAGCCCTGCTAATAGTGAAACCGGGGTTCCATGATTAGCAGTAGCGCCAAAATCGGGAGAGTGACGATAAGACTGGAGAGAATGAACGTAACCACTATGTCGCTAATGAGGTGTCCACGCTGCGTTTGATGTAGCTGATTTGTCATCGCCCTATTCCCTGTCGCATGGCGATTGGATCACCCTAATCGCTATGCGCAATGACGTAGATCAATCGCCTAGTAGCCTAACCACCGGCGGCGCTTACTGGTTCCCGGCTCGCCCTTTTTCTTGTGATTGACCTGCCTCAATGCG
>JBARNC010000498.1:0-42611 GCA_049802775.1 Pseudolabrys sp.
ACATGGACGTGGTGTTCGACGTCGCCGATGAGATTTCGGTGCTGCATTTCGGCGAAATATTGGAAACTGGATCGCCCGAGAGCATCAAGAAAAGTCCTCGCGTTCAGGAAATCTATCTGGGGACCGACTGACGCCATGGTTATTCTCGAAGTCCAGGACATCCACACTTATTATGGCGATGCCTACGTTCTGCAGGGCCTCTCGCTGCAACTCGAGCAAGGCCAGATCCTCGGTCTGCTCGGCCGCAACGGCGTCGGCAAAACCACACTGGTGAATTCGATTGTCGGCTTCAACCCGCCGCGCCGTGGCAAGGTCGTATTCAAGGGCGATGACATCACCGACAAGGCATCGTTTGAGACCGTGCGCGGTGGCATGGGTCTGGTGCCGCAAGGCCGCCGGGTATTTCCGACACTTGGCGTTGAAGAGAACCTGCTGGTGGCCGAGCGCAGCCCAGACCGGCACAAGTGGAATCTCGACCGCGTCTATAAATTGTTCCCCCGCCTGCACGAACGTCGCTACCAGCGCGCCAAGACACTATCCGGCGGCGAGCAGCAGATGTTGGCGATCGGGCGCGCGCTGATGACCAACCCGGATTGCCTGATCATGGATGAGCCGTCCGAAGGTCTCGCGCCGATCATCATCCAGGGCCTTTGGGAAGCGATCGGCACGCTGAAGAAAGAGGGCCTGTCCATTTTGCTGGTCGAGCAAAATGCACATCTCGCACTCAAGCTCGTCGACTACGTGCACGTGATGAGCAAAGGCCAGGTGGTCTACTCCTCCAAGCCCGACGAATTGCGCGCCAACGATGAGATCAAATCCAGCTATCTCGGCATCTAGCGGCTGATCGTCGCAAGGCGCGCTGTGCAATCGGCCTGCCCGCCTCACCCCAGGTGGGCGCAGCGGGCATTGACGCCACGACCGGGCTTTACATCATGGAATAGCTTGGCCGATGATGATGCCAATAGTTTGGTCCGCCGCAGTGGAACACGGCGGCCCGGGATTTAAATCGCTTTGATAGGGTCAGATTGCCGTCTGAAGGGCGAACAAGGCCGTTCAAAATATGGGCCCCGGCAGGGGCGAAAAAGGGAGGAATGCAATGTCTCGCAAGGTCACCCGTCGTAAATTCATGGTCGCAACGGCCGCCGGCGCCGCGCTGGCTACGTTCAAATTCCCGACGCCGGCCATCGCGCAAGCAGCACCCTTCAAGCTCGGCCTGCTCACCGTCAAGACCGGACCGCTCGCGCAGGGCGGCATCCAGATGGAACAGGGCGTCCTCGCCTATCTGAAGGAAGAGAACTTCACCTTCGCCGGGCGCAAGGTCGATTTCATCTCCGCCGACACCGGCGGCAACCCGGCCGGCACCAAGACCAAGGCGCAAGAGCTGGTCGAGCGCGACAAGGTCGACACCATCCTCGGGCCGCTCGCCGCTTTCGAATTGCTCGCGATCACCGACTATATCGCCCAGCAGAAAACCCCGTTGCTTAGCCTCGCCGGCGCCGACGACATGACCCAGCGGCGGCCCAACCCCTACTTCCTGCGCCCATCGGCTTGCTCTTCGCAGGCGATGCACCCGATGGCCGACTTCGCGGCAAAGGAGCTGAAGCTCAAGAAGGTCGTCACCATCTCCGAGGACTTCGCCTTCGGCTACGAACAGATGGGCGGCTTCCAGCAGACCTTCGAGGATAATGGCGGCAAGATCGTCAACAAGATCTGGCCGCCGCTGGTCACGCCCGACTACACGCCCTTCGTCGCACAGATCGCGGATTGCGACGGCGTGTGCCAGGGCTTCGCCGGCTCGAACCCGCTGCGCTTCATGAAGACCTACGCCGCGGCCGGGCTCAAATATCCGGTGGTGACCGGCGAAACCGGCGGCGACGACGCCCTGATGCGCAGCTTCGGCGAGGAGGCGTTGGGAATGTATAGCTGCTGCCCCTATACGCTCGACCTTAATACCGACAGCAACAAGCGTTTCGTTGCCGCCATGCAAAAGGATTATACCGTCGATCCGGGCTTCTATGCTGCGGGACTCTATGTCGCCGCTGCCGTGGTCGCAGCCGGCTTGGAGAAGGCCGGCGGCAAGGCCGACGACAAGGAGGCCTTCGTGAAAGCCCTCCGGTCCGTGGACCTGAAGGATACGCCGCGCGGACCGATCAAGTTCGACCATCTCGGCAACGTGATCGGCGACTTCTACGTACGGCGCATCGAGAAAGTAAACGGCAAGCTCGTCAACAAGACCGTCAAGACCTATCACGATGTGAGCCAGTTCTGGACCTACGACGAGGCGAAGTTCCTGGCGCAACCGGTCTATTCGCGCAACTATCCGCCGCTCAAGTCTTGATAAAATCGTTCCACGGGCGCCGCACTGGCGCCCGAGGTCATTTGACGCATGATGCCGAAAAGTGGGAACCGGTTTTCGGAAAAGATCATGCGCCTGCAAAAAGTGACGAGCGCGGGAAAACTGCGGACATGAGCTTTTGGCTGGTGCTGACGGTCAACAGCGTCACTTTCGGCGGATTGCTGTTTCTGCTGTCGGCTGGTTTTTCCCTGATCTTCGGGCTGATGCGGATTCCGAATTTGACGCATGGCTCGCTGTTCATGCTGGGCGCCTATTTCGGCGCCACCTTCGTCGTCGGCCTGCTCGGGTTCAAATTGAACTTCTGGCTGGCGGCGATCCTGGCGACGCTGGCGGTGGCCGCGTTCGGCGCATTGGTCGAGCGGCTGCTGCTGCACCGCCTGCCCGGCGACCAACTGGCGCAGGTGCTGGTGACGCTCGGCCTGTCGTTCATGGCCGCCGATTTCTGCCTGATGGTGTGGGGCGGCGACCCGCTCAATGTCACCACGCCCGATGGCCTCGGCGGTTTCGTCCGTTTTGGCACGTTGTCTTTTCCCATCTACCGGCTGACCATCATTGTCATCGCAATGGTGGTCGCCATCGGCCTCTGGCTGCTGCTCGACCGCACGCGGCTCGGCGCCATGATCCGTGCTGGCGTCGACGATCCCGACATGGCGCGCGTGGTCGGCATCCGGGTGTCGCAGCTTTTCACCATCGTGTTCGCACTCGGCGCGGGCTTGGCGGCCTTCGCCGGCATCATCGGCGGGCCGATCCTCTCGGTCTATCCCGGCCTCGACCAGGATATGCTGCCGCTGGCGCTGGTGGTGGTCATCCTCGGCGGCACCGGCAGCCTGCTCGGCTCGTTTGTCGGCAGCATCATCATCGGCTTCATCTATAATTTCGGGCAGGCGCTGCTTCCCGAACTCGCCTATTTCGTCTTGTTTATGCCCATGCTGCTGGTGCTGCTGCTGCGGCCGCAGGGCCTGTTCGGCAGGCACGTGCCATGACCGCACGCCTGCTTGCGCTCGCCATCGCGTTCGTGGCGCTCGCCACCCTGCCCTTTTGGATGGGCGGGGTTTACTACATCAATGTCGCGAGCCAGATCCTGTTGTTCGCCATCTTCGCGCTCGGGCTAAATGTGCTGGTCGGCTATGCCGGACTTGTGTCGCTTGGCCACGCCGGACTGTTCGGCATCGCGGCTTACGCGACCGGCTACTTGCTCCAGCTTGGATACGGCCACACCACGGCGATCCTGGTCGCACTGGTCATCGGCGTGGCCTCAATGGCGGTGTTCGCCGTGCTCTCGCTGCGCTCGACCGGCATCGGCTTCATCATGATCACGCTGGCGCTGGGCGAAATCCTGTGGGGCCTCGCCTATCGCTGGATCAGCCTGACGGGGGGCGACAATGGCATCAACGTGCCCACGCGTCCGGCCCCGTTCGGATATTCGCTGTCAATGCCGAACGTGTTCTATTACACCACGCTGATCATCTTCGTCGCTTCCGTTGCGATGGTGGCGGTGTTTGTGCGCTCGCCATTTGGCGCGGCGCTGCGGGGCACGCGCGACCAGCCGCGCCGCATGAATGCGCTCGGCTATCACGTCTGGATGATCCGCTTCTATGCCTGCCTGTTCTCCGGGCTGTTGACCGGCGTGTCAGGCATCCTGTTCATCTATTACACGCAGTTCATCAGCCCGCAGACGCTCTCGCTCACCTCCTCGGCCGAGGTGCTGCTGATGGTGATCTCCGGCGGGCCCGGCACCCTGCTCGGACCGATCGTCGGCGCGGGCCTGGTGGTCGTGGTTAAGAATGTGGTCAGCGGCTTCATCGAGCGCTGGAATTTCCTGCTCGGCGCCATCTTCGTCGCCATCGTGATTCTGATGCCTGAAGGTCTCGTGCCCGGAACCGTACGTCTGTGGCGGCTGGCGTGGCGCAAACGCGAGCGGGGGACTAAAGCGATCCCGGGCGGCGCGGAGGCGAAGTCATGAGCGCGCTCACCGTCACTGGCCTTTGCAAAGCATTTGGTGGCCTGCATGTAACCACTGGCGTCAATCTCAATGTCGCGCCGGGCGAGCGGCGGCTGATTATCGGACCCAACGGCGCGGGCAAGACGACCCTGTTCAATCTGATCACCGGTGAGCTGACGCCCGATTCCGGTACGATCCAGCTGTTCGGTCAAGACATCACCAAAGTGCCGAGCCGTCGCCGCGCCCATCTCGGCATGGCGCGCACCTACCAAATTATTACGCTGTTTGCGCGCGACACGATCATTCACAATGTGACGCTGGCCCTCCTCGGCCTGTCACCGGCACGCTGGAACCCATTAATCGATCTCAAACGGCAGGGCCATTTCGTCGAGCACGCCCAGGCGGCGCTGGAACGGGTCGGCCTCGGGCACATTGCGAACCGGCCGCTGGCGCAGACTTCCTATGGCGAACGCCGCCGCGTCGAGATTGCGATGGCGCTGACCCAGAATCCGAAAGTGTTGCTGCTCGATGAGCCATTTGCCGGCTTGTCGATCGACGAGCGCCGCGACGTGAAGCAACTACTGCTGGCGATCCCGCGCGACGTCACGATCGTGATGATCGAGCACAACATGGACGTGGCATTGGAATTTGCAGAGCGCATCACGCTCCTGCATTTCGGCGAGGTGATCGTCGAGGGCAACCGCGCCGAAGTGGTCGCCGATCCGCGCACGCGGGAGGTTTATCTTGGCCACTAACGCGCTCAGCCTCAGCCATATCGACGCCTTTTACGGCGATAGCCACGTCCTGGGCGACGTGTCTTTCGAGCTCGGCGAAGCACGCATGCTCGGCTTGCTTGGCCGCAACGGGTCCGGCAAATCGACGTGCATGAACGTCACAATGGGTCTACTGCCGCCGCGGCGGGGCGAGGTGGCCGTCTTCGGGGAACAGGTGAGCGGTCTGTCGCCTGAGATGGTCGCCGCACGCGGCGTCGCGCTGGTGCCGCAGGGCCGCCGTATCTTCAAGAGCCTCACAGTGCGCGAAAATCTGCTGGTTGCCTCCCGCAAGCCCGACGTCGGCAGCAAGCACGCGCCCTGGACCACGGAGACCGTGTTCGGGATGTTTCCGCGCCTCGCCGAACGGCGCAATCAGATCGCGGCGCACCTGTCCGGAGGCGAACAGCAAATGCTGGCGATTGGCCGCGCGCTGATGGGAAATCCGCGCGTCCTCCTGATGGACGAGCCGTCAGAAGGGCTGGCGCCGCAGATCGTCGCCGAAGTGATGGCGACCATCCGCAAGCTGAAGGAAAGCGGGCTTTCGATCGTGCTGGTCGAACAGAATCCAAAACTGGTCTTCGATGTCGCCGACGACATCGTCATCCTCAACACCGGCCGCGTCGCGGTGGTTTCTACGCCGGCAAAATTGGAAAAGGACGGCGTCGATTTGCGTCAGCATTTGGGAGTGTTTTGAAGCCCCGACTGTCATGCCCCGCAAAAGCGGGGCATCCAGTATCCACAGTGGGCTCAATTAAAAATCGAAAGGACACGGGAGACTGGATCATCCGCTTTCGCGGATGATGACAAACGAGAGGCTGGGGATGGCTGACATCTGGAACAAATACGCGGACACCGCTGCGCGCAAGCACGGCAAGCCGGGGCGCAACGTGCGGCCGAAGAGTATTACCATCGATGCCCATACACATATCGCCGTGCCGCGCGCCGCCGAATTCATCAAGCCGCACCTCGACGTCGGCACTATTCCGCTCGCGCATTTCGCCTCGGCTGAAACCAAAGCGATCAACGCCAAGCAGGAAGCCGACATTCGCGGCTGCATGATCGGCTACGACGAACGCTTCGCCACCATGGACAAGATGGGCGTCGACATACAGCTGGTGATGCCGCCGCCGCCGCAATGCTATCACACGGTTGCGCTCGAATATGCAGTGCCGGCGGCTCGCATGATTAACGAGGGCGTCGCCGAATTCGTGTCACGCCACAAGGACTGCTTCATCCCCTGCGGCACCGTGCCGATGCAGGACGGCAACGAGGCGGCGAAAGAACTCGATCACTGCATGAGGACACTGAAATTCAAGGGCGTCGAGATCCTCACCAATGTCGCGGGCAGGGAACTGTCCGACCCCGCCTTCGCGCCGTTCTGGAAAAAGGCCGAGGAACTCGGCGCGTTGGTAATCATTCATCCGAACGGCTTTACTGAAGGCCAGCGTCTGTCGCGGTTTTATTTCAACAATATCATCGGCAACCCGTTTGAAACCACGCTTGCATTGCACTATTTGATTTTCGACGGCGTACTCGAGCACCATCCCAATCTGAAAATCTTTGCTATGCATGGTGGCGGCTACCTCGGTGCCTATTCCGGCCGTATCGACCACGCGTGGGGTGCGCGCTCGGATTGCCAGGCCAACCTGCCGAAGCCGCCGACCAGCTACCTGAAGAAGCTTTATGTCGACACCGTCGTGTTCACGCCGGGACAACTGAAGGCGCTGGTCGACACCTTCGGCCTCGACCACGTCATTATGGGTACCGACTATCCTTTCGACATGCTGGAAACCGATCCGATCGGCCATATCGCTTCTGTCGAAAGCTTTGACGAAAAAACCCGCGCCGCGCTCGCCGGTGGCAATGCGAAGAAGATGTTGGGGATGTGATTTACCTAGCGGAAAAGAACTACGCGTACAAAAAATCCAGCACCGCAGTCTCCGCAATCACCGCCGCGTCGGTGCTGTGCCGGCCGGCGCGTATCTGTTCTTCCTGCGTGCGGCTCGCCTGCAAATAAGCACCGAGATGGCGCGCACGTTCGATGATCCGGTAGTTTTGCGCCAGTCGCGCCGCCTCGAAACGCTTTAGCGCGGTCTCGACGTCCGGCTCGTTCTGAAGCGCCTCGGTCAGCGCGGCCGCATCGTCGGCTGCCTTTGAAACGCCGGCCGCCACATGCGGGCGCGCAACAAAAGCCGCGTCGCCCACGACCGCAATCCGGCCGAATGCCATGCGTGGCGATTCCAAGTCGTAAATCGGCTGCAGGATCGGCTCCTCGATCAGCCGCACGACCTGCCGGAATTGCGGAGCCACCAGTCGCTCTGCATCGGCACGCATTTCGGCAATTGCCTCGCGGCGGATCAAGGGCGGTGGAATCGAAATTGCGTGCGTCACCCCATGCTCGTCGGTCAGTAGCCACTGTAATTTGGTCGCCTCATCGGCGGGCCGATACCAGACCACATTGTAACGGCGGTGGCCGGGCCGCAGATCGTTGTCAGGCCCCGCAACCGGATAGCCGAGAAATTGCTCACCCGGCGGCAAACCGAAAGTCATGTATTCAAACAATTCGCGGTGCACGTCCGGCGGAAACGACCGTTCAGCAATCAGCGCGCGCCATGCACTGTAACCGGCATAGCGCGGCGTTACCTCCGGTAAGCATTGCTGGCGCACCGTTGAGCGGATTCCATCGGCACCCACGAGAAGATCCGCCTCGATGATTTCACCATCGGAAAAATGCGCCCGAACCCTGTCGGCGTCTTGCGTGAATTTGGCGAGGCCGCGTCCACGGCGATAGTGCTCGGGCGGAAAGGCATCGCGCAGCAGGCGATAGACCCGCTCCCAGGCGGTCAGCACCTGCGGGCAGTTGAATTCATGCGTTAGGCGCCCCTGCGCATTGAGAATTTTGCGGGTCGTGATTTGGACACCCAACTCATCGGTGGCAAGGCCAAGCTTGCGCAACCGTTCGATCAATTCGTACTGGGCCACGATCCCGGCGCCGCGCCCCGACAGCTCGCTGTCGACCCGCTCGTAGATGTCTACCGCCCATCCGGCCCGCCGCAGCAAAAGCCCGCTGAGCAAGCCGCTCATCGAGCCACCAATAATTATTGCGCGTCGCACGCGGGCCGGGTTCAACTGATCACCTCGATCTTTCCGTTTAGGCATTTATCCTATATATGACAGCCAACAGCTTTGGAGGAATTTCCATGGCCCTGACCATGCTCGACAAGACTGCCGAGAAAAAGGAAAAGTCGCAGTGGCCGGCGGATATTGCCGCCGAGTTCGAGCGCGAGAGCAAGAATCCGAACCCTTGCGTCGGCTCCACGCTGCTGTCGGAAAACGAGCGTACGCGCGTATGGATCATTCGCCTCGCGCCCGGCGAGCGCATTGGTTTCCACCGCCACGTGCTCGATTATTTCTGGACCTCGGTGTCCGGCGGACGCGGCCGCCAACATGTGCACGACGGCACCACTGTCGAATACACCTATCAGCCGGGTGAGACGCGGCACGAAAGCTACGGCAAAAGCGAATTCAAGGTGCACGATCTCGAAAATCTTGGCGACCGCGAGATGGTCTTCATGACCGTCGAGTTCAAGGACAGCACCAACAAGCCAATGCAGCTGCCGGCCGGTGTACGGCCGCAATCCGCCGCCGCCTAACTCCACGGTTCATTGACGCGCCCGCCGGTAGGCAGCAGCCTACGGCGGGCGATTCATTTTGTCGCGCGGGTAAAGCTGCGGTTGATCAATCAATGGGCTAGCCAAGCCGGTGGCCTTCCTGCAAACTGCCGCAAAACTCCGCATCGCGGCGGGGCGACCGTTATGGGGTAAGAAAAACACTGAGACTTCAGAGGGGGAGTAACGCCGGCAAGTTTTACCGTAGATCGCCACCGCCGCATCGCGCAGGCTATTTGCCTGGCTGAACAGCGCATGCGAAGCGATGCGACGGCGATGCCGGCTTAAGCGCGTATGGACATTTCCTTCGAACTTCTGATCAACGCCATTGTCGCGGGACTGTTGCTCGGCGGCTTCTATGCCGCTGTAACCGCCGGCGTGTCGATCTCCTTCGGCATGCTTGACATCGTCAATATCGCGCATCCAGCTTTCATTATTCTCGGCTCCTACATCGCTTATTTCATCAACATCAATTTCGGCGCCGATCCCATCCTAGTAAGCGTCATCATGCTGCCGGTGTTCTTTGCACTCGGCACCCTGGTGTATCAGGTTTACTATTTGTCGTTCGAACGGCGAGGTCAGGAATCCCTGCGCGGGCTCGCGTTTTTCTTCGGCCTATTGTTTGTCACCGAGGTGACGCTGATTTTGGTATTCGGCGTCGACTACCGCTATGTCGAAGCCGCCTATATAGGCCCAAGCATACACCTCGGCGTGATCGACCTGCCGCTGCGCATGTTGGTGCCCTGCCTGACGGCGCTGGCGTTGTTCGCAGCAATTGAGTTGTTTATCACCCGCACCTTCACCGGCCGCGCCATCTTGGCGGTGTCGCAGGATCAGCTGGCGCTGCAATTGATGGCGGCCGACCCGATCCGTATCAAGCGTATCGCCTTTGGCATTTCGATTGCGACCGCGGCGGTCGCCGGGGCGCTTCTGATCATCATTCAACCGGTCGAGCCTTCGGTCGGACGTGAATATATAGGCCGCGTATTCGCGATTTGCGTGCTCGGCGGGCTCGGCAGTATGCCGGGAACCTTGATCGCCGCGCTTTTGCTCGGCGTAGTCGAGAGCTTGACCTCGACATTTTACGGCCCGTCATGGGCGCCGGCAGTCGCGTTCGGCCTTCTCCTTCTGACGTTGGCCTTCCGGCCGGCGGGACTCATGGGACGGTAGCGTCGTGAACACGTTTTCATTCTCCGTCATCGCCACCGTGGTCGGCCTCGTCGTTCTGGCGTTCGCCCACTGGCTCGGGCTCGATTACTTCTATTTCGCCGGCTACACGATTCTGCAGTTCATCGTGCTGGCGACCGCCTGGAATATTCTGGGCGGTTACTGCGGCTACGTGAATTTTGGTTCGGCGGCGTTCTTTGCGATGGGTGCGTACAGCTCGGTGTTCATGCACAAGTTCTATCCGCTGCCGGTTCCGGTGCTGGTGGTGATCGGCGCTGCCGTGACCGGCATCGTCGGCTTCGGCATGGGCTATCTGACGCTGCGGCTGCGCGGCGCGTTTTTCGCCATTGCCACGCTGGCGATGGCGGTGGTGCTGCAGACGCTGGTGATCAACTGGGACTATGTCGGCGGTTCGCGCGGCGCCTACATCATCCGGCCGGAGAGCTTGAAATTCGCCGGGATCACGATCAATTACATCGAATATCTGTTCGTGCTAATGCTAATTCTGACCGTGATCGCGCTGGCGACCGCACGGGCGATTGAGCGCTCCCAGCTCGGCTTCGGCTTTGCCACCATCCGTGACGACGAGTTGGCTGCTGAAGCCTGCGGCGTGCCGACGTTGCGCCTGAAGCTAATCGCCACCACGCTCTCAGGCGCCTTCATGGGTATGGCCGGCGCGCCATTTCCCTACTATATCGGCTATTTGCAGCCGCAGTCCGCCTTCGGCCTGGAATACGCGGTCAATTCGATCGCCATGCCGATGATCGGCGGCACCACCAACTGGGTCGGACCGCTGGTCGGGGCCATCCTGCTCGGTTCGGCGCAGCAATATGCCACGGTGACGATCTCGTCCGCGGTCAACTTGCTGATCGTCGGATTAATGCTGGTTGCCTTTGTCATCATCGCGCCCAACGGACTGATCGGGCTGGTGCAAGAGCGCTTGCGCCGGAGGCAGCCATGACCGCGCTGCTGCACGTCGACAACATCAGCAAACGCTTCGGCGGCTTCGTCGCCCTCGACGGCATCGATCTCGAAGTGCAGCCGGGCGAGCGGCTTGGGCTGATCGGCCCGAACGGATCGGGCAAGAGCACGCTGGTCAATTGCGTCTGCGGCACGTTGCAAAACGAAAGCGGAGTTGTGCGCTTCGACGGCCAAGTCGTGGACGGCCTGGCCGCCCATCAGCGCACCCATCGGGGGCTTGCGCGCAGCTTCCAATTGCCGCGGCCGTTCCACAGTATGTCGCTCGCCGACAATCTGCGCATCCCCCTGCTCTATACCGTGCATGCGCGTGCCGGACCGCTGCGCTCGGTGGGCGACCTCGATGCGCGCTGCGGCGAGCTTCTGGAAACGGTCGGGCTCGCGAAGAAGGCCAAGTACATGCCGCGCGACCTCACGCAGGTCGAAATGCGCAAACTCGAGCTCGCGCGCGCCATGGCAGCCGAACCGAAGCTGCTGATCGCCGATGAATCCATGGCCGGCCTGTCGCATTCCGAGATCGAGGACATTCTGGCGCTGCTTGTGCGCCTGAGCGAACGCGGCATCACTATCATCCTGATCGAACACATCATGAGCGCGGTGATGAGCTTCTCGCAACGCTTGGCGGTGCTGGTATCGGGCAAGAAGATCGCTGACGGAAAGCCGGAAGACGTGGTGCGCGATCCCGAAGTGGTGAGGGCGTATCTTGGCCAGTAGCATCACCATCGCGAACGTGCACGCCGCCTACGGCGCGGTGCGGGTGATCGAGGACGTCTCGATCGACGTCAAAGCCGGCGAGACCGTGGCCCTGCTCGGCACCAACGGCAACGGCAAGAGCACGCTGATGAAATGCGTGATGGGCATCGTGCGTCCGACCGCCGGCCGCATCGTCGCCGAAATCGACGGCGAGAAGCACGACCTCGTCGGCCTCGCGACCGAGCAGATCGTGGATCTCGGCATCGCGCTGGTGCCGGAGGGCCGCCGGCTGTTCCCGAAATTGACGGTGGAAGAGAACCTGCTGCTCGGCGCGTACCGGCCCAAAGCGCGAGCGCAGATCAAGCGCAATATGGAATTCTGCTGCGAAACTTTTCCGCAACTGGCCGAGCGGCGGCGCCAGCTTGCCGGCAGCATGAGCGGTGGCGAGCAGCAGATGCTGGCGTTGGCGCGCGCACTGATGCTGGCGCCGCGCATCCTGCTGGTGGACGAGCCGTCGGTCGGGCTCGCGCCGCAACTGGTGAGCCGCACCATCGACGCCATCAAGCAGCTCAAGGACCACTACCAGCTCACAGTGTTGATGGCCGAGCAGAACTTCACGCAGGCGATCCGCATCGCCGACCGCGGCTATGTGATCGTGCACGGCAAGATCGCCTTCGAGGGCGGCTCGGCCGCCGAGCTCAACAACAATGATTTGATCCGGCAGTTCTATCTCGGCATGTAGGCGGCCAACGGCCGATCAACTGAAACCGGCGCGGGATCGCTCCCGCGCCGCGTTTCGTTTGACCCGAAGGCCGACCTTAGGTTACTTCGCCTTCTCGTAAGGATAGATCACGTTGCCGGTCTTGTACGGAGCAGGGGTGAGAACGGTCTGATAATCCATCCCCCTCCATGTATCGAGGCCGGCGCCCGGCTTGATGTCGTGATATTGCACTTGCAACATGCGGCCGTCGGCCCATTCCCCGTTCTTGCCAAACTTGATATCGCCCATGATGGTCTTGAACGTGTTCTTATCGATGTAATCCGCAAGCTTGTCGTCGTCTAAGGTCTTGGTTGCTTGAACCGCGTCGCCCAGGAGCTGGATATAGGCATAGCCCCAGCCTCCCAGATAATAGCCGAGGGGATCGACGCCTTCCGCGCCGGCGCGCGCCTGATATTTTTTCAGGAATTCGGCCGTGGCAGGCAACATCATTTCCTTCGACGGCACCCAAGTTTCGTAATTGACGAAACCATTCAGCGCCGGTCCAAGCTTGTTCTTGAACACGGTGGCCTGCAGGCCAACCATGGCGCCACCGATCATCTTCGGCTTGAAGCCAAGCTCATTGACCGCGAGCACCATGCCGACCGAATCGAGCGGATAGGAGCAAATGCAGACGATGTCAGGATTGGCCGCCTGGACCGCGCGCACAACCGAAGTGAAGTCGGTCATCGTCGGCGGATATGTCTTGTCGTAGACGGTCTTGAAGCCGTGCTTCTTGATGTTCTCGCGCGCACCTGCACAGGCATTGCGCGAGAATTCGGCATCGGCAGCCACCAGCGCAACCGTCTGCGGTGTCGGAAACTGCGCCGCGGCCGTGTCGAAGAACCCCTCGGTGAACGACGCCTTGGTATTCTGTCCCGTCGGGAGCATCGAGAAATACTTCGGATAACTGAATTCGCTGTTCACCGCGAGCGAGAACAGCGAGATAAAGACCCTGCCCTTTTGAATGATGACAGGCATCGCCGGCGCGGACATGTTGGTCGCATAGGGTCCGATCACCAGGTCGACTTTGTCGACGTCGAGCAGCTTGGTATAGATGCCGGGAACCGTCGACGGATTGGATTGGTCGTCGTAGTAGACCAGCTTGACCGGACGGCCGAGCAGCCCGCCCTTGGCGTTAGTCTCTTCTTCCCAGATCTTCATGCCCACCAGCGCCTGCTTGCCGTTAGGGCCGAGCGGGCCGGTCTGCGCCATGCTGAAGCCGATCTTGATCGGTTCCTTGTCTTGCGCGGTGGCCGAAACCACAAACATCGCGCAGGCCGCGACGATAAATACCGTCCCCGCGAGCCAGGCGAATGTTCGGGACTTGAGGTCTCGCAGCATAATTTTTCCTCCCATTTTTTTCGATGACCAATAATGACAGCGCGCGGCGCAATGGTCCATCGCGCTGAACGCGGCTCCCACCAGGCCGGCAAACGCCGCAGATTTCAGAGATCGCAGCATGCTTTCCCTCCCAAATTATTGTGGTTTTCGGAAATCTTTAGCCCAATCGAACTGCCCACGCCAGTAGGCTGCCCGTATGGTGGGGCGTTCACACGCCTTCGACCATAATGGTTTCGACTTCGCCCGCTCCGCTGCGCCGAAATGCAGCAGCCTTGTCGTACTCCGGCGATGTGAAACAGGCTACGCCCTGCTCAAAAGTCGGAAATTCGATCACGATGAACCGGTGGAATTTGTCCGGGCCTTCCATGATCTGAAAACGCCCGCCCCGGGCGAGCACCTTGCCGCCGAACTTGGCGATAATCGCGGGCACTAGGTCAGTGTACTTTTTATACTCGACAGGGTCATTGATCTTGGAACGCGCAACCCAATAGGCAGGCATGCAACTATCTCCCACTGCGTGATGGCCGAGCTTCGGGTTACCCGACTTGCGGCACAATACTCACTTTGCGCGCGTCATCCACGTCTTCATGATAAACGACAGTAAAGACGTGGATGCCCGGCACGAGGCCGGGCACGGAGGAAAATCAGTTATGCCGCGCAAAGTGATCGACATTTCGGTGCCGCTTGAGAACGATGTGGCCGCCGACCCGCCCGGTTACGGCCCGAAGATCGAGTATCTCGATCATCAGTCTACGGCCGCCGACGTTCTCAAATTCTTTCCGGGGCTCAAGAGGGAAGATCTGCCCGATGGCGAAGGCTGGGGGTTTGAGTGGGTTCGACTGTCGACACATTGTACAACCCATCTCGATGCGCCCTGGCATTTCGCCTCAACGATGGATCACGGCAAGCGCGCCATCACCATCGACGAGGTGCCGCTGGAATGGTGCTTCCAGCCCGGCGTGAAGCTCGACTTCCGGCATTTTCCGGACGGCTACGTCGCAACTGTTAAAGACGTCGAAGCCGAGCTCAAGCGCATCGGTCACACGCTTTCACCGCTCGAGATCGTCGTGGTGAACACCAGCGCCGGTACCGCCTATGGGCGCGCCGACTACGTCGCCAAAGGTTGCGGCATGGGGCGCGAAGCTACGCTCTATCTGCTCGAACGTGGGGTTCGCGTGACGGGCACCGATGGCTGGAGCTGGGACGCGCCGTTCATCTACACGATGAAGAAATACGCCGAGACCCACGACGCGTCGCTGATCTGGGAGGGCCATCGCGCCGGCCGCGAAACCGGCTATTGCCATATCGAGAAGCTGCACAATCTCGAGACGCTGCCATCCAAAGCCTTCATGGTGAGCTGCTTTCCGGTGAAAGTGCGCGGCGGGTCCGCCGGCTGGACAAGGGCGGTTGCGATCATTGATGCTTGATTGCCCAACGCACCGGGCGATAGCATCCTGTCCAACAAAGGCCGGGCCCAAATCCCGGTAAAACAAGCACTTCCAGGGAGGATTCACGTGGACAGACGCCGTTTTGTCACCGGTAGCGCAGCCGCAGCTGCGGCCCTCATCGTGCGGCCTGGTTTCGCGCAGGACGCCTATCCGTCCCATGCGATTACCATCATCAACCCGTTCCCGCCCGGCGGCGCAGTCGACGTGGTCGGACGTCCTTTCGCCGCCATGCTCGAGCCGCTGGTCAAACAGCCGGTCGTGATTGAGACCAAGGCAGGCGCTGCCGGCCAGGTCGGCGCGCAGGTAGCCGCCAGCGCCAAGGCGGATGGTTACACGCTGCTCGCTCACCTGCCATCGATTTCCGGCTTTGAGGCGGTGGACAAGACGTTCGGCCGCGCGCCCAAATTCACCCGCGCCGATTTCATTCCGATCGCGCGTCTCACCGAAGGCCCGTTGGTGCTCGTGGTCAACGACCAGCAACCCTACAAGACGCTGAAGGAGTTCGTCGACGACGCCAAGAAGCGTCCGGACGAGATCATCTTCAGTTCGTCGGGTCTTTACGGCGCTCTGCATCTTCCGACGGCCCTTTTCATGAACGCCGCGGGCGTCAAAATGCGGCACTTACCGACCAATGGCGGCGGACCCGCGTTGACGGCAATCCTCGGCAACAACTCACAGGTGCTGGTCACGTCAATAGCTGCCGCTAGCGCACAGATGAAGGCGGGAAAGCTGCGTGCGCTCGCCTGCTTCTCGCCCAAGCGCGCTGCTGCGTTGCCGGACGTGCCGACGTTGAAGGAACTTGGCTACAATGTGGAATTCTCGATCTGGGTTGGCTTGTTCGCGCCGAAGGGCACGCCGGCGCCGGTGATCGCCAAGCTGCGCGCGGAAACTAAGAAGGCCGTCGAAAGCGAGCAGTTTAAGACGATGATCGCGAACACCGGCGACGTCGTGGCTTACCTCGATCAGCCTGAATTCGCAAAGTTTTGGGACGAAGATGCCAAGCGTGTAGAAGACGCAGTTCACTTGATCGGCAAGATTGCAGGGTAACAATTTTGATCGGCAATTGACCGCGCGTCATTTCAGGGAAACACGCGGCGTGCCCCAGCGGTCACACAAGGCTGCATACAACTGGGTGATTTACAGGAGGACACCATGGATCGGCGCACATTCGTAATTGGCACTGCCGCAGCGCTCGCGGCCGGTCCGGGCTCCGCGCAAGAAACCTTTCCCTCGCACGCGATCACGATCATCAATGCATTCCCCCCAGGCGGCGTGAATGACATCGTAACCAGGCCGTTCGCCTCGGCGCTGGAGCCGGTGGTCAAGCAGCCGGTCGTTGTCGAGACCAAGGCGGGTGCAGGCGGACAGGTCGGCGCGCAGGTCGGCGCCAATGCCAAACCCGACGGTTACACGCTGCTGTCGCACAACAACGGAATTTCCGGCTACGAGGAAGTCGACAAGCTGTTCGGGCGGCAACCCAAAACCACCCGTGCCGATTTCATTCCGCTGGCGCGGCTGGTCGCCGACCCAGTCCTGGTAGTCGTCAACGACCAGCAACCGTACAAGACTCTCAAGGATTTCCTCGACGACGCTAAAAAGCGGCCGGAGGCGATCATCTACAGTTCGGGCGGGCTCTATGGCGCGACCCATCTGCCGGTGGCACTGCTGGAAAAAGCGACCGGCATCCCGAAACTCCGCCACCTGCCGACCAATGGCGGTGGGCCGGCCATCACCGCTCTGCTCGGCAACAATGCGCAGATGAGCACGCAAACAGTTTCTGCGACTCTTCAACACATCAAGGCCGGCAAGCTGCGCCCGTTGGCGTCGTTCGGCGGCAAGCGATCGAAAGCGCTGCCGGACGTGCCGACGTTGAAGGAACTCGGCTACGATGTTGAATACTATCTGTGGGTCGGCATTTTTGCGCCGAAAGCCACCCCCGCCAATATTGTGGCCGCGCTGAACAGCACGATCGACAAAGCCGCAAATTCCGATCTGTTCAAGACTGCCATCACCAACGCCGGTTTGGAGCCCGAGTATCTCGATGCCTCCGGCTTCGCCAAGTTCTGGGCCGAAGATGCCAAGCGTTCTGATGAAGCAGTGCAATTGATAGGCCGCGTTCAGGGATAAGCGATTGTACGTTCAATCAATAGACCGGGTCCAACAGGCGTCATCAGCAGAGGGGAACAAAGATGGATCGCCGCAGTTTCGTCGTCGGTAGTGCCGCGTCTGCCACCACGCTGTTCGCCGGGCAGGCGGTTGCGCAGGATGCCTATCCTTCACACGCCATCACTGTAATCAGTCCGTTTCCGCCCGGTGGCGTCAGTGACACCATCACCCGTCCGCTCGATGCCGCGCTCGAGGCGGTGTTCAAGCAGCCAGTCGTGCTCGAAAACAAGGTCGGAGCGGCTGGCGCAGTCGGCGCGCAATTTGTCGCCGCCGCCAAACCGGATGGCTACACCCTGCTCAGCCATATCGTTTCGATTTCCGGTTTCGCGGCAGTCGACAAACTGTTTGGCCGTCAGCCGAAATTCACCAATGCCGATTTCATCCCGATCGCTCGCATCATCGCCGATCCGATCGTGATGATCGTCAACAATGACCTGCCGTTTAAAACGCTGAAAGATCTGATCGCCGATGCCAAGGCCAATCCCGACAAGCTGATCTACAGCTCCTCCGGCCTTTACGGCGCGTCTCACATTCCAACGGTGCTGTTCGCGAAATCGGCCGGCGATCTGCAGATGCGGCATCTGCCGACCAATGGCGGCGGCCCGGCCGTCACCGCCGTGCTTGGCGGAAATGTCAACTTCTTCATGTCGCCGACTTCAATCGCTTTGCCGCATATTCGCGCCGGGAAGGTGCGCCCACTGGCGGTATCGAGCGCCACGCGCGTCAAAGTGCTTCCCGATGTGCCGACTTTCAAAGAACAGGGCTACGATCTGGAATACTATTTCTGGGTTGGCATTTTCGCCCCGAAGGGCACGCCGGCACCGATCGTCAATACCTTGCGCGAGGGACTCAAAAAGGCTGCCCACGGCAAGGAATTCCTCGACACGCTCGAGAAGCTCGGCCAGGAGCTTGCGTACACGGACCAGCCGGAATTCGCGGCGTTTTGGGCCACGGACGCGAAGCGCCAGGAAGACGCGATCTTGGCTATCGGCCGCGTGCAGGGATGAGATCGCCTATCACCGGGCTTCCGCTATGGCGGGAATTTTCGCCAGACGCCGAGGACAATTCATGACCCTGCGCGCGGATCATGTCGCGGGCGGTTTCTTCATCGGCTTTGGCGTGCTGGTGCTTGCGCTGAGCGGCGACCTGCCGACCGGAAATTTGTCGATGCCGGGCTCCGGTTTCTTGCCGAAGATTGTCGCCGTTCTGACGATTTTCTTCGGGGGCGTGCTGGTGCTGCGCGCGGGAGAGAGTAGTATTTTCGCGACGCTGTCATGGGACGATGCCAAGCACGCCGGTTTGGTCATCGGCATAACGGCAGCAGCGATTGCGTTGTTTGAATGGCTTGGCTTCCTTACGACAAACGTACTGCTGATCTTCGTGCTGCTCGTCGTCATCGAGCGGCGCCAGCTGCTGCCGGCCGCCGTTTACAGTATTGGCGTGGTTGTGACTACTTACGTCTTGTTCGTCTACATCCTTAAGACGCCGCTCCAGGCCGGACCGCTCGGATTCTAGGATCACCGTGGAAAGCACTTTTCTCAGCCTCGCTCACGGCTTTTCCGTCGCACTTGCGCCGGCCAATGCGTGGTACGCGTTTCTCGGTTGCCTCGTAGGCACGCTCGTGGGCGTCCTGCCAGGCATCGGTCCCCTCGCCGGCATTTCCATCCTGTTGCCGGTGACGTTTGGCCTGAACGCGACACAGGCGATCATTATGCTCGCCGGCATTTACTATGGCTCACAATACGGAGGCTCAACTACCTCGATCCTGATGCGGATCCCCGGCGAGGCTTCGTCGGTGATGACCTGCATCGACGGCTACGCGATGGCGAAGAAAGGCCGCGCGGGCGCAGCGCTCTGCATCGCAGCGGTCGGCTCCTGGATCGGCGGCACATTTGGCGTGCTGGTGCTCACCGTCGTGGCCCCGCCATTGGCGACCATTGCCATCAGCTTCGGGCCGCCGGAATACACGGCTCTGCTCGTCCTCGGCCTGATCTTCCTCGCCTATATGTCGTCGTCCTCGCTGATACGGACCCTGCTGATGGCTTGCCTCGGGCTGCTGCTCGGCATGATCGGTATCGACAACATGACGGGCCATTTCCGCTACAGCTTCGATCTCGCCGAATTGGGTGACGGCGTCGGCATCGTGCCGGTGGCAGTCGGATTGTTTGGTCTCGGTGAAATTCTGTCGACGCCAAGTGCTGGGGCAGTGAAAGACATCATTAGCCCCCGCTTGCGCGAGCTGTTGCCGACCCGCAAGGAATGGAACGAGGCCGCAATGCCGATCGCGCGCGGCACGCTGCTTGGATTTATCATCGGCATCATTCCGGGCTCGGCACACGTTATCTCCAGTTTTCTGTCGTACGCGGTCGAAAAACGTATATCGAAGCATCCCGAGCAATTCGGCAAGGGCGCGGTCGCCGGCGTCGCCGGCCCGGAAACGGCCAACAATGCCGCCTCGACCGGCGCCTTCGTGCCGTTGCTCGCTCTCGGCATCCCCACCAGCCCCATCACCGCGGTGCTGATCGGCGCGTTGATGATTCACGGTGTTTCTGTCGGCCCAATGCTGGTCAACGAGCACCCCGATGTATTCTGGGGATTCGTCGCTTCGATGTATGTCGGCAACCTCATGCTGCTGGTGCTCAACCTGCCCTTGGTCAGCGTGTTCGTGACCGTGTTGCGGATCCCATACGCCTATCTCTATCCGCTGATCATCATGTTCTGCATCATCGGCGTCTACGAGGTGAACAACTCGATCGTCGATGTCTGGATCATGCTGATCATGGGCATAGTGGGTTACGCACTGCGCAAATTCGATTTCGACCCAGCCCCGTTAGTGCTTGGTCTGGTAATCGCGCCGATCCTTGAGCAGAGCCTGCGTCAGTCGTTGATCATGTCGAACGGTAACTATCTGATTTTCTTCAGCCGGCCGATTTCGCTCGGCTTGATGATGGTCAGTATCAGCCTGCTCGCGCTTGCGGCATATGCGTTTATGGTCAAGCGAGCAGACTGGCGCGCCAAGTTGGCCGAAGTGGAAGCTGGCGAAATAGAGAAATAAGACGCTACACCGATTTTCGCGCGTGCAGCGCCATTGCGATCAGCGCGGTACCGCCGAATATCATATTGATGCCGACCAGAAGCCCGACTGCCCAGGCCGCCGTGCTCGGCAGGCCGGCGAATATCATCATGGCCAGCACCAGATCGATGATGCCGCTCATGAGCATCCAACCCCACTGGCCGGACAATTCGCGCCTGTGATCGAGCGCGAACATGATCGAGACGGCACCCTCGATGAGAAAGAACGCTATCAAGACTAGCGTGAGCGAGAGCGCGCCAGTTACCGGCGACGCCAGCAGCATCGCGCCGACAATGATGCCAAGCGCGGCCGACAACAGCGACCACCAGAAGCCGGGCGCGTGCCGCATCCAGAAGGTTGTGACAAGGCCAACGATGCCGCTTACCAGGAACAGCCAGCCAAACAGGATGGTGACCGCCAATGTGGCGATCGGCGGCAGGACGACAGCAGTTGCGCCCAGCACCAACAGCACAACGCCTTCGACCAGGAAGAGAACCCAGTGCTCACGCAATGCGGCCTTTGCCGCAGTTTGAATACCTTGAATGCCGGATTGTTGGGTGGACATGGACGCCTCCGCCGCTACCTTCCGCCGCAGAAACAATACTCTTGCTCATGCTCGCGGTATAGCGGGGCATTTCACGCCCAAAGGCGTTCGTTTTCCATGCCCTTGTAGAGGCCGGCGACATAGTCGCCGTAGCCATTGAAAAGGAGCGTTGGCCGGCGCTCGCCGGTGCCGATGATCTCTTCACTTGCCTGACTCCACCGTGGATGCGGCACCTCGGGATTGACGTTCGCCCAGAAGCCGTATTCCGAAGACTGCAACGCTTCCCACATACCTTTCGGACGCTTATCAGTGAAGCTGAAGCTCACGATCGACTTGATCGACTTGAAACCGTATTTCCACGGCACAGCCAACCGCAAGGGCGCACCTTGCTGCTTGGCGATCGGATGACCGTAGGCGCCGGTAGCGAGGAAGGTGAGCTCGTTGGTCGCTTCCGCCATCGTGAGGCCCTCGACATAAGGCCACGGATACCAAGTCTGCCGCAGGCCGGGCGCGACCTTGGGATCGTTGAACGTTTCCATCCGGACATATTTCGCAGAGCCGAGCGGCCGCGCTAAATCGATCAACTTGGCAAACGGAAAGCCGGTCCAGGCAATCGCCATGCTCCAGGCTTCGACGCAGCGGTGACGATAGGTACGCTCCTCCAGCGTCATCTTGCGGATCAGCTCGTCGATGCCGATCTCCATCGGCTTTTCTACCATACCGTCGATCTTCACCATCCACGGCCGGAGCGGCAGCACTTGCGCCTGTGCTGCAACCAACTTCGACGAGTTGAATTCGTAGAAATTATTGTAGTTCGAGTTGATCCTCTCGTCGGTGATCGGCCGGTCCAGCACATATTTCTCATTACGCTTGGCGGGATAGAGGTCGGCGCTCGGGTCCGGAAGATCGGACACGCGTTGAGCATTTGCAGGATATGACGTCAAAGCGAGCGCGCTCACCCCGCCAACCAGAAAACTACGGCGGTTGAAGACAAGATGCTTGGGCGTAGCGAGGCGGTCGGGAATCTCCCAGCCGCGGCGGTGAATGACGTTCATTGCGCAAATCCTCCAGAATCTCCGTCCAGAACTACGGGGCGTGGCGTTCACTGGCAAGTCACGGTTATGAGAGAGGAAACCGGCCGCGCAGCTAGGCCACGATGCCGCGGCTGGGATGACGCTCGCGCACCAGTGCCTCAGCGCCAACTAGGTGCAGTGTCTTCAGCTCGATCTTCGGCTGATACCAAAGCTCAAACCAGTTATTTTTAAGCGCATCACCGAGCGGAATCGACGCTTTCTGGTCGCTGTAAGGCGTCACCCGTGACGAGAATAAGTTGCGCAGTCCTTCCAGCACGACCGCCGTTCCGCACGCCGAACGCCGCGCTTCCATTGCGCGCGATATCGATTTTGCAAGTTCACGGGCGGCTGCACCGTTAACAGCTATTGGCTGCCAGTGAAGCCGCTTTGCATCTGCTTACCAAAATGTCGAAATGGCTGCCCTACCCGGCAATCTCTCCGAAGCCAGCGCCAAGGGGGCCGCAAACTCTTTTCGCTTTTATTCCGCGGCACGCCTGGCTGCGATGATCTGATCCGCAGTACGGCCCGTCAGCTCTGCCATGTGGTCGAACTTGAAGATGAACGACCCGACACCGGCGGTGGCCGAACGCACTTCGATGATGAGATCGCCGATCTCGGCCTCCGGCATCTGCGCGCGGACGGTGTCCCAGCCGTCCCAACCTTCGCGGGTGTCAAAGCCCAGAATCTGTCCTCGTCGCCCAGACAGGATGGCATTCATCTTCGCAGTCGCCTCACTTGGACACACGATCTCGACCTGATGGATCGGCTCGAGCAGCACGGGCTGGCACTGAGGCAGCCCTTCCACAATGCCGACGCGACCGGCGGTCCGGAAGGCCTGATCCGACGAGTCCACGGTGTGGTAGGAGCCGTCGATCAACGCGACGGACATATCAACCACCGGAAAGCCGAGCGGCCCGTGTTTGAGTGCGTCAATGACGCCTTCTTCCACCGCCGGAATGTAGTTGCGTGGCACGACTCCGCCGGTGATGCGGTCCTCGAACTTGAAACCGGATCCACGCGGTAGCGGCTTGATCTCCAGGACCACGTCGCCAAATTGGCCGTGGCCACCCGATTGCTTCTTGTGCCTCCCCCGCTGCGTGATCGGCTTGCGAATTGTCTCGCGATAGCCAACCGAAGGTGTGCGCGTCGACACCGGCACCATAAAGCGGTCGGCGAGCCGCTCCGCCGCCACGCGCAGATGCATTTCGCCCTGGCCCCAGATTACGACCTCGTGGCTTTCAGCATTGTGTACGACCGTGAGCGAGGGGTCTTCCTCGGTCAGCTTGGTAAAAGCCGGGCCAAGCTTGACGTCGTCCTTGCGCTCTTTGGCTTGCACAGCAATGGCGAGTACCGGCGCATAGGGCTTCGCTTGGACGAGCGCGGCCGCTGGCTGCTTGCCGGACGATAGCGTGTCACCGGTCTTGGCATTATCGAGCTTGCCGAGCGCAACAGTCTCGCCGGCGGCGGCTTGCGCGCGCTTCTCGAAATGCTGCCCCATCAGTTTGAACACACCGGACACGCGTCCGGCATCGCCGGTCGATGTTGTGAGCGTAGTGCCATCACCAGCCTGGCCGGCGAGCAGGCGAACGACCGACATTTTGCCGCCGTGAGTGGTGTGGAAAGTCTTGAGCACCAGCGCCAGTGCCTCGTTGCCAGCTTTGACTCCCAGCCGCTGCGCCGTTTCGCTAGCACCGGGCGATTCATGCCGCAATGCCTTCAACAATCGCAGGACGCCGTTGCTAAGGGTGGCAACACCGAGCAGGACTGGACAAACGATACGATCGCGCAATTCCTTGGAGAGGTCGTCGAACACTTTGTCGCGCGGTGGCTCGATGTCCTCGAGTAGTTGCTCCATCAGCTGATCATCATGATCGGCCAGCGTCTCCAGCATGGTGAAGCGCGCTTCTTTTTTTCGATCGACATCTTCGCCTTTGATCTCGATTATTTCCGATGGTGCGTGTTCCTTGTAGACATAGGCGCGCTCGAGCGCGAGATCGACGAATCCGGAGATTATGTCGCCGTTCCAGATCGGAATCTGTCGTAGCAGCAACGGCACGCGCGAAGCCGGCTGCAACAGCTTGATGGTTTCGCGCACGCGCTTGTCGGCTTTGTCGATTTTGTTGAGGAATAAGAAGTGCGGAATGTTCTGATCTTCCAGCTCGCGCAGGATCAGCTGTAATTGCGGCACCTTCTTCTCATCCGCTTCGCAAACGACCACTGCGGCGTCCACCGCCGGCAGCACGCTGCGCATGTCCTGGATGAATTCGATCGAGCCGGGGCAGTCGATAAAGGTGTAATTGTCGCCCATGAAGCTGGTGGTCGCGAACGTCGCTTCCACGCTCATTTTGTGATGGCGCGCCTCCTTGCTGGCGTCGCCGACTGTGGTGCCCGCGTCCACCGTACCCTGGCGTTGGATCGCACCGGTGCGGGTGAGGATTGCTTCGAGAAGTGTGGTTTTACCGCTTTGGAATGGGCCCACCAGCGCGATGCACCGGGGACCCAAGCTCCTTGTGCCATTGGGACCCGTGCCGTTTTGTCCCATAGTTGCCTCCCTTGCCGGCCGGGAGGTCGGACCTGGTTTCCCGGCCCTATCATATTATCGTCTCAGGCCACGGGGAGGCTGGCAAGGGCGGAAATTCGCCGGACCGAAGAAATCGTCACTTGACGAAGTTCAGATCAATCGCGTCGCGCGCATTGACACCTTTGTCGATCAGGCCCTGCGCCTTGTACCAGCGATCTGGCGCTCGACGTCCGTGACATCGAGCCGCGCCTGCGGTTCGATAAAAAAGGCGCGGCCTCGACCGCGGCCGCAGCGCTCTCCCCGCGGTCGGGATAAACGTAGCGCGCGATAATAGTCGCCGCTTCTTGCGATTTGGTGCCGGAGGTTCGTTTGGAGTTGCGGTCTTTGTGCAGCAGCGCCGCTGATCCTGGGCAGCATCAGACTCAGAATTTGCGACTTTCCGGGGCGACAGGTTGCCGCTACTTCAAATTCCCGCAGAAGCGCTGGATCCGGCGGCAAGCTTCTTCCAGGTCTTCGGTCTTGGTCGCATAGGAAATGCGAAACGCCGGTCCGAGCCCGAATGCCGCGCCCTGCACCACTGCCACGCCTTCGGCTTCGAGAAGCTCGGTGACGAAATCTTCGTCGGTCGCGAGCTTCTTTCCGCTCGGCGCGGTCTTGCCCATGGTACCGGCACAGGATGGATAGACATAAAAGGCACCCTCCGGCGTCGGGCATTTGATACCGTTGGACTGGTTGAGCATCGACACGACCAGATCGCGCCGCTCCTTGAAGATCTTGTTGTGCTTGGCAATGAAGTCCTGCGGCCCGTTGAGAGCCTCCACCGCCGCCCATTGCGACACAGCCGCCGGGTTCGACGTCGACTGTGACTGGATTATCGCCATCGCCTTGATCAACGGCTCGGGCCCGCCGGCATAGCCGATGCGCCAACCGGTCATGCAATAGGCCTTCGAGCAACCGTTGATGGTGAGCGTGCGCGGATAGAGCAAAGGCTCGACCTGCGCCGGCGTCGTGAAAACGAAGTCGTCGTAGACGAGATGCTCGTACATATCGTCGGTCATCATGTGTACGTGCGGATGCTTCAACAGCACGTCGGTGAGCGCCTTCAATTCGGCGCGCGTATAGGCAGCGCCGGTCGGATTCGACGGCGAGTTCAGCAATGCCCACTTCGTCTTCGGTGTGATCGCGCGCTCGAGCTGCTGCGCCGTCATCTTGAAGCCGGTCGACATACTGGTGACGACTTCCACCGGCTCGCCGCCGGCGAGCAGCACCATGTCGGGATAGCTCACCCAATACGGCGCCGGAATGATCACCTCATCGCCGGGATTCAGCGTCGCCACGAAAGCGTTGTAGAGCACCTGCTTGCCGCCGGTGCCAACCGTGACCTGGGTTACCTTGTAGTCGAGGCCGTTTTCGCGTTTGAACTTCTTGACGATCGCGTCCTTCAGCTCGGCGATGCCGTCTACGTTTGTGTATTTGGACGCTTTACCGCTCTCGATCGCCTTGATCGCCGCCTGCTTGATGTTGTTCGGCGTGTCGAAATCCGGTTCGCCGGCGCCCAGCCCGATGACATTGCGGCCGGCCAGTTTGAGCGCGCGCGCCTTGTCCGTGACGGCGATGGTCGCCGACGGTTTGATGCGTTTGAGCTGGTCCGCGAGAAAGGCCATCGAAACTCTCCAATCCGTGCCGCAGCGTGCGCAGCACCCCTGTCGTAATGCGGGCTCCCGAGTCCATCAAGAGGCCATTTGTTGAAGAAATTCGATCGGTTCAATCGGTCGCGGCGATCAATCCCGTGACCAAAATGACGAAGACGCCCATTTCACGTAGCTATGACCTCGTCCGCTACCTCAAACTGCTGCCCTGAACCTGGCGCCAGCAACGCGGATGCCAATCCCCCGTTCCCAAAGCCGCTTCACACGGTAACACGCTTCGACGACGCGCTCATCGCGCATGGTCGCGCACATCGGGCGCGGCGGAATAGAATTCTTCTTTTCTCCGCCGTCGAAGATCACACATCGCTGCACCGCAGCGAATACGATTTAACATTTTTGTGACATCACATCGATTCGCGGCCTTGTAATTGCCAGACTTTGTTCGTCCTATCACAACACCAGCGCTTCGGGGGGTGGCGCATGATCCCGAAAAGCTTGTCCTTTGATCCGAGGATGGAACCGGTGAATGATCATGCGCAAATGGATCAAATTCTAAATGTACACGCTCTATTCGATGCAGCGTTCCGGCAACAGCTACAAGGTCCGCCTTGCGCTGGCCCGGCTCGGCATTCCTTACAGACTGGTTGAGGTTGACATCCTCAAGGGCGAAAGCCGCACGCCCGAATTTCTCGGCAAGAATCCGAATGGACAGGTGCCATTGCTTGAAGTCGCGCCTGATCGCCATCTCGCGGAGTCCAATGCTATTCTTTGGTATGTCGCGGGTGGCACGACACTGGCACCGGAAGATCGCATCGGACGCGCCGAAGCTCTGCAATGGATGTTCTTCGAGCAACATAGTCTGGAGCCGAACATCGGCGCCGCTTATTTCTGGCTTGCGCTTATCAAGGGCGGACGCGACTTGCAGAGCCACGCGCTTGAGGACTGGATGGAAAACGGCTACCGCGCGCTCGGCGTGATGGAGACCCACCTCGCCCGCTACCCTTATTTCGTCGACAACCACTTCACCATCGCCGACATCGCGCTTTACGCCTATACCCACGTCGCCGACCAGTGCGACTTCGACCTCAGCCGTTATCCGGCGATTCGCGCCTGGCTCGACCGCGTCGCCGACGAGCCGGGCTACATCCCAATGAACTGGCAGCCGGAGCTCGCCCCGGCGCAGTAGCGCTGGAATTCCACGGCTTTTTATTCCCCGCCACGAAAACGCCCCGCTTCGTCACCGGCTCTGCCCCAATCGGGTCGAACCGTTGCCGGCTTCAAGCGTTATCCAGTGGACATTAAATAAGCGACCAATTTCCAGGTTCGTTATGCGCAAGCCCATTAAATCGTCTGGCTTTACGCCCCCGGCCAACCGCGCGCTTGGCAGCGAGCACCGCGCCGTGGCCTTCGCCGAACTGGTCGCCAGCCTCGCCTTGGCTATGTCCACACTCGTCGTCGCAACTGTGGTTTCGGTCGGAATCGCGCGCGCGGACGTCGCAGGCAACATCATCGACAACGAAGGTGGTGTGTTCGCCATCGCCCTTGTGCTTGGTCTATTGTTTGTCGGCATGGGTGGGCTCACCATCCTGTCGATCCCGCACCATCATCACAAAAAGACCCACGGCTAGACTGGCCTATCGGAACTCCTCGCGATGTCGCACAGTTGACGCCGCATCGGAGGAGACCGGCATGCGAATTGTCCTAGTGCTGAGCGCTTTGTTGGCTGGCGGCAGATTGGCGCATGCGGGCGATCCGACGTTCCCCAGTTCTGTCGGCGACCTTACGGTTCAAACCGTCGCGAACAGTCTGGTGCATCCCTGGTCGCTCGCATTTTTGCCCGATGGCCGCATGCTGGTGACCGAACGGCCCGGCCGCATCCGCATCGTTGGGCATAACGGCCAACGGTCCCCACCACTCGGGAACGTGCCAAAAGTGTTCGCCGTCAGCCAGGGCGGCTTGCTCGATGTGATCCTCGATCGCGATTTCGTGCGGAATCGCACAATTTATTTTTCGTATGCGGAGCCATTCAACGGCGGCGGGCGCACCGCGCTTGCACGTGCCCGGCTGGATGACAGCGAGGCGCCGCGGCTCGCTGATGTGAAAGTCATCTACCGCCAGCATGGTCCGGCCTCGCGCGGAAATCACTTCGGCAGTCGCATTGTGCAGGCGAGCGATGGCAATTTGTTCGTTACCAATGGCGAGCACTTCACTGACCGAGACATGGCGCAGACGTTCGACAACGATCTCGGCAAGATCATACGGATCACGCCCGAGGGCGCCGCGCCGCCTGACAATCCATTCGTCAATAAGCCGGGCGCGCGGCCCGAAATCTGGTCCTACGGCCACCGCAATCCGCAGGGCCTCGCCACAAATCCCGCCGATGGAAAACTATGGGAGCAAGAGCACGGTGCCATGGGCGGCGACGAAATCAATATCATTGAGAAAGGCCACAATTACGGATGGCCACTCGTAAGCTACGGCGTGAACTACGACGGCACGCCGGTCGGAACCGGAAGGGCAAAAATGGAAGGCGCCGATGATCCGCTCTGGCACTGGACGCCGTCGATCGCGCCATCCGGCATGACGTTCTACACAGGTGAGCTATTTCCAGCCTGGAAAGGCAGCCTGTTCAATGGCGCGCTGAAGTTACAGCTGCTGTCGCGGCTCGAACTCAAGGGTGACAAGGCGGTGAGAGAGGAGCGCCTGCTGCAAGATCTGAACGAACGCATCCGCGATGTGCGGCAAGGGCCCGATGGCGCGCTCTATCTGCTCACCGACAATTCGTCGGGGCGCATCCTGCGCGTGGCGCCGGCGAAGTAGCTCATTTATTGCTGCGCACTCCGTCACCCCTGAGGTGCCCGGCGGGAAAGTGCCGAGCCCCGAGGGGCGACGGTCGAGACGGGCGTACGTCACCACTTGTGAAACACGAAGGAGGCGCCGGCAGCGATCAGCGAAGCCGAAGCCCTGGCTGAGCGTTATCGGTTCGCGCAAATAGATGAACGAAAATCCGGCGAACGCCGGCCGCGAACCCGACAACCTGTGCTAGATTTCTTACGCTTACGGGCCGCGCCTGTTCGCGACCTCCCCTCGCACCCGGTTCGGAGCGACACCATGCGGACCAGAAGTCTAACGTTGCTTTTTGCAGCGCTTCTAATCGCCGGCGCAACTCCGGCGATTGCACAAAACCCGCCGCGCGGGCAGCAGCAGCCGCCACCACCCGCCAAAGCCGGCCCCTACAAGATTGTCGCGGTCACGCCGCCGCAGGCCATAAACGACCTGGCCTTCGAGGCCTTTCGTAAGCAGATGGGCGAAGCGGCACAGCACAAGGATCGCGCCGGATTGGCCAAGCTGGTTGTTGGCCAGGGATTCTTCTGGCTGCGCGAAAACGGCGACCGCGCCGACAAGCGCAAATCCGGCGTCGACAATCTCGCGGCCGCCCTCGGCCTGAACAACAAGGACGGCGCGGGTTGGGATATGCTCGCTAGTTTTGCCGACCGATCCGACAGGCTCGCCCTTGCCCGAGCACAAGAGCGCGGTCTGCGCGCCCGCCGATCCGACCTTCGATGGCAAGGCATTCAACGATCTGATGCAAACCACAAAGACAGACGTGGGCGAGTGGGGCTATCCGGTCTCTCCGCCAATGTCGAAGTACGCGCGGCGCCGCAGGCCAGCGCGCCGGTCGTCGACAAGCTCGCACTCGCCTTCGTGCGCGTCATGCCGGAAGGCGGACCCAACGTTCCCACCTTCCTGCGTGTTGTCACGCCGTCTGGCAAGACCGGTTATGTGTCTGTGGACTCGGTCGCACCCGTCGGCAACGACCAAATCTGTTACGTCAACGATGTTAGCGGCTGGAAGATCGGCGGCTATATCGGCGGCGGCGACTCGCAATAGGTGCAGATCTGGAAACGGCCCCTGGCCTGCAACACATCACTTCGTGCTGCGCAGCGCCCGGGAGACGGCACTCTTTCCACAGCCGCAGGCGCAGATCATAATGGTGCTCCAGCCGCGCTTATTTTCATACGGACAAACCTCATGATCCTCGAGATTGCACAAATCGACGTAAAGCCCGGCATGGAAGCCGAATTCGAAGCCGGCGTGAAAAAGGCCGCGCCGATTTTCAAGCGTGCCAAGGGCTGCAAATTTATGACCTTGCAGCGTTCGCACGAGATGCCGCAGCGCTATCGGCTGTTCGTGCAATGGGAGACGCTGGAAAACCACACCAAGGATTTTCGTGAATCACCCGATTTCCACGAGTGGCGTAAACTGGTCGGCCATTGCTTCACAGCGCCGCCGAATGTTGAACACGTCATTGAGGTGATGCGCGGCTTTTAGCGCAGGCGATGCCGAAAAATCCCCACAAGCCCAGGAAAGACAAGGACCCCGCGCGGCCGACGCGCGCCAAAGCCGCGCGTCCTGACGACAAATCAACCCCGAATGCGCTCGCAAACCTGCTCAATCCCGGCATCAGCCGAGGCACAGCAGGTGTGGGTTCCGGCACGGGACTACAGCCACCGCCGGACAATTCATGGGACCGGCGCCGGGATTTTTCGGAGGCGCACAAGGCGCGCAAGTCCACACCGAAGGAATTCAACGAGGCGCTGCAGCGTGAATCCACGGCCTCGCCCATCACTGGGCTCGATCCACAGTTGGAGAAGGAGTTGGGCCTTGGGGACGAACCCACGCCCGCGCCGGCGCCGACGAAAAGCGATCCGAAATTTCGCCTCCCCCGCGCCGATCTGCCGACGCAGCCGGGTGGCCTCGCCGGCATAGCGAGCCAGCAATCGCTCGAACGGCTACTGCGCGAAGGCCGGCCAGAATTTTCCACGGTGCCGTGGACGCCGCACCGGCCGCCGCGGCCCGAGAAATCAGAAGGCGGCAAGCGGTTCACCATTGCCTCCGACTTCGAGCCGAAGGGCGACCAGCCGCAGGCGATCAAGGAGCTGGTCGAGGGCGTCAAGCGCCAGGACCGCACGCAGGTGCTGCTCGGCGTTACCGGCTCCGGAAAAACTTTTACGATGGCCAAGGTGATCGAGGCCACGCAGCGCCCTGCCCTCATCCTCGCGCCCAACAAGACTTTGGCGGCGCAGCTCTACGGCGAATTCAAGTCGTTCTTCCCCGACAACGCAGTCGAGTATTTCGTTTCGTACTACGACTACTACCAGCCGGAAGCTTACGTCCCGCGCACCGACACCTATATCGAGAAGGAATCCTCCATCAACGAACAGATCGACCGCATGCGCCATTCGGCCACGCGCGCGCTGCTCGAACGCGACGACGTGGTCATCGTCGCTTCGGTGTCGTGCATCTACGGCATCGGCTCGGTCGAAACTTATTCGGCGATGACGTTCACCCTAAAACAGGGCGGCAAGATCGACCAGCGGCAACTGCTCGCCGACCTGGTGGCGTTACAATACAAACGCTCGGGTGGAGATTTCTTCCGCGGATCGTTCCGCGTGCGCGGAGACACGGTCGATGTTTTCCCGGCGCACTATGAAGACCGCGCCTGGCGCATCCATCTGTTCGGCGACGAGATCGAAAAGATCGAAGAAATGGATCCGCTCACCGGCCAGAAGACCGGCGAGCTCAATTTCGTGAAGATCTACGCCAATTCGCACTATGTGACGCCGCGCCCGACGCTCATTCAGGCCATCGCCGGCATCAAACACGAGCTGCATCAGCGCCTCGACCAGCTCAACGCCGCCGGCCGCCTGCTGGAAGCGCAACGCCTCGAGCAGCGCACGATCTTCGACCTCGAAATGATGGAAGCCACCGGCTCCTGCGCAGGCATCGAGAACTATTCGCGCTATCTCACGGGCCGCAAGCCGGGCGAGCCGCCGCCAACGCTGTTCGAATATGTGCCCGACAACGCACTGGTATTCGCCGACGAAAGCCACGTCACCATCCCGCAGCTTGGCGGCATGTTCCGTGGCGACTTCCGCCGCAAGGCGACGCTGGCCGAATATGGATTCCGCCTGCCCTCCTGCATGGACAACCGGCCGCTGCGGTTCGAGGAATGGGACGCCATGCGGCCGCAGACGATGGCGGTGTCCGCGACACCCGGCCCCTGGGAAATAGAGGAAGCGCGCGGCGTCTTCGTAGAGCAGGTGATCCGCCCGACCGGCCTGATCGACCCGCCAGTAGACGTGCGGCCAGCTCGCACGCAAGTGGACGATCTCGTCGGCGAAGTGCGGCAGGTGGCGCAAAAAGGCTTCCGCTCGCTCATCACCGTGCTGACCAAGCGCATGGCCGAGGACCTCACCGAATACCTGCACGAGCAGGGCATTCGCGTGCGCTACATGCACTCGGACATCGACACGCTGGAACGCATCGAGATCATCCGCGACCATCGGCTCGGCGCCTTCGACGCGCTGGTCGGCATCAATCTGCTGCGCGAGGGCCTCGACATTCCGGAATGCGCGCTGGTCGCTATTCTCGACGCGGATAAAGAGGGATTTCTTCGCAGCGAGACCAGCCTGATCCAGACCATCGGCCGCGCCGCGCGTAACGTCGACGGCAAGGTGGTGCTTTATGCGGACGCCGTCACCGGCTCGATGCAGCGCGCAATCGAGGAGACCAACCGGCGGCGCGAGAAGCAGGAAGCCTACAACATTGCGAACGGTATTACGCCGGAGAGCATCAAGCGCTCGATCCACGACATCCTCGACAGCGTGTACGAACGCGACCACGTGCTGATTTCGACCGGCGCCGGCGAAGGCGAGTTCGCCGACGCCGCGACCATCGGCCACAATCTGGAAGCCGTGATTGTGGATCTCGAGATGCGCATGCGCGAGGCCGCCGCCGACCTCGATTTCGAGCAGGCCGCGCGCCTGCGCGACGAGATCAAGCGCCTGCGCGCCACCGAGCTGGCCGTGCTGGACAATCCGACCGCTCGCGACGTGATGGTGGCCCAGACCAAGGGGCTGCATCCACGCTCACGTCCGCACAAGCCGGAGCTCGATGAGATGGGTATCGCGCTCTCTCACGAGGTGAAGCCGGCACGCGCCGGCAGTCCGCGCAGCAAGTTAGGCCGACCGGGCATGCGGGGTGGGTGGAAAGGTAAGCAGCGGTAACAAACACCGCGCGAATGCGGCTATTGTCACTTACCTTGATTTCTGGGCGTGGGTTGCGGATTCGATCCGGCATAGGCGCGCGGCGGACGCTTCTTTGAAAATCGCACGGTTGCGACCTGCGTTGGAGGATCGACGTGTCCGTGCGGGCGGTGGTTCGTGGCCGTGCACGTGATTGTGAAAGCGAGTTCCGCTGGCGTTGGGTATACGCGTCATTTCAGGCAAATAGCCGGGCCGCCACGCCGACCGGCTGGCAGCCATCGGTCCGAAAATTGAAGTCCGGAATGCACGGTATGAATTTCAATACCCGCAAGTTCTTCTCCACCACACGCTTCGCGCTGCTTGCCGCCTGCGCGCTGGCACTCGCCCGTCTGCACAACCGACGGCACCGGCCCTACGGCGGCAGATGCGCCCAAGGCGGAAATTGCCCCCGCGCCCAAGACGGAAACGCCCAGGACCCAGGCGGCCAAGCCGTCTGAGCCTGTCCGGGACACTGAGCCTATGACGCGTTCGCGCGCCGCGCGGGAATGCTGGATGAGGACGGAAAAGGGCAACACCCGCGAAGATCTCGACAAGCGCGCTGACCTCGTGAACAAATGCATCGATGAGAAAATGAAGGCGGCAAGCACACCGGCGTCAAAGACCTAGAAGTTATCCTGAGTCTTGCCGCCATCCCCTTGCGCCAGCCGGGGCGGTAGTTAGCATCCGGCATCTCCAGACCTTGAGGAGGACGTGATGGCAAAAGGTCAGATGCGAGCCGCCAAGGAAAAGAAAAAGCCAAAAGCCGACAAGGACAAACCCAAGCAACTCTCCGCCTACAAGCTGGCGCAGACGCAAGGTTCGTCCAGTAGCCCCTACAGCAACCCGCCCGGCAAGAAGCCCTGACGCTCAGCGCCGGTTTGTAACGGCGCTCATAGTCGACTCAACCGGCAGCTTTTTGGCCTGCTTGGCCATTTCCAGGCAGGTCAGCAATTCGACGTAGCTCGGCGCACGGTCGAGCGCGACAAAGCCCGCACACTGAGCCCGCTGTGCTGCGCTGTACTGGGTCCAGTCCTGTTCGAGCTTGGTGCGCGCATCGCTTTCGTCGCGCTGGCACGCCGACGTGTCGCGCCCCGGCAAGATGGAGACCACGGCGACAGGCCGACAGGTCCGCTCGACGCTAAATTTCGGCACTGTGTCCGCAACCAGAACGTGCGACGCGGTCAAGATGATCGGCAATAGCGCGGGCATGGTCGTGCTCCCATTACGCCGCCTCCCCGAGGTGAACGATAATTCGCGAAGCAAGTTCCGCTTTCACATCACCTTGAACCTTTTGGCCGGTCCCGAGGTAACGTGTGCTTGCTACCTTTGCGCCGGCGCCGCTGGCTGCACCGCCCGCGCATCCGGAACCGGTGCAACCTCCCGGCTGTGACCGCACTCTCGCGGACGCCACCGCCGGAGTCGCGGCCATGCAGGCTCGGATCAAAAGCCTCGGCGCTTCAGCCGGATCGGAAATTTGTACCGCCACCCGGCTTTATTTCCTCGAAGTGGTAAAGGCGCGCGGCCATTGCACTATGTAAAAGTGGCGCCGAACGCGAACGCGATCTCGGCCGTCTCGACGCCGACGTGGAGCACATCAACGAGGCGATCGCCGCTCGCTGTAGCTGACTGAAAATGTTCCAAGTTGTTCCACAGCTTCGCCAAAGTTCTATGGCATAGCGCAACCAATGCTTAACCGGTTGCGCTCAACATCGCGCGACAGGACGGGACGACCGCAAAGCATCCCGGGGGAGAATTTGGAATGCGGGCAAGCGCTCAATATGCATGGTGGATGATTGGCGCCCTTGCGCTCGCCGCTCTGCCGTCGTTCGCGCAGGAGCCGGCAAGCAACGCTGCGCTCAGCCCCGAAACGCCTTTCACACCCGAAGAAAGCACGATGCTCAGCAATGCGCTGATCTTCGATCCGGCAGCGCTCGCAATTCCGCCGAAGAAACCCCTGCGGCTGCCCGGCTTGTCCGATGGCAAAGGCTTCGACGTCAAGCGTACGGAGAAACCGGACGGCTCAGCCACCGTCGTTGTGGAGCAGCCGTTGCAAACCGAGTGGGACAACTCGGTCGGCGCAGATCTCAAGCCGGCGACCGGCAGCGCTTTTGATCGTCCGCTGCCGTCGCCCCGCGACAGCTCCGGCGGTGGCGCCGCCTGGGCGTCAGTCGGCGTGCCAAATGTGGCCAGCGCAGACGCGCGCATCGATCCTTCCAATGAACAGGGCAAAGTCGGCACCACGCTCAAGCAGTCGATTCCGTTTGGTGGTCGATTCGCGGTGACCTTGCAGGACACTTATTCAGTGACCGAAACACTCGGCCAGCCGTCCGCCGCACCCAGCGATTTGCTGCTGGTGGCGCTGCCTCCCGCTCCGGCTGCGGCGACGCCGCAGGTGTACGGCAATGAAAGGGCAGTCAAGTTCAATATCTTGCCGACCGGCACCACCCTCGGCGCAGGGGTCACGACCGCCAGCAATGACCCGGTTACCCACAACACCTTAAGCGCTGAGCAAAAGCTCTACGGTCCACTCCAGGTGACCACCGCGGTCACCGATTTCGGCCAGGCCACTAGCAACAAGAGCATCACCGCCGGCTTCAAGGTGCATTGGTAGGCTCCCCGGATACCGCGAAACCGTTTTCATAAAAGTCGTGCATAACTGGGCGCCGGCCATCATTTGCCGGATAGTTCCACCATGCCGCCCCCGCCCCGCCCCACGGCCGCCCAACTCGCATGCGGCAATTGCCCTGCAACTGGGGACCATCCGCGCAAAATTTGCGCTTCTGTAGGAGTTGACCATGACGGCCATCAGACCCGAGCGGCTTGGTGCGGACAGGGCAGTTCCGGAAAAAACCGGTCCGGAGGCATTTGCTCCGACCCGGAGATCACCGGAAAAGCTGAACGATGTCGACCAGGCGGCGGCGACCGCTTTCGAGGGCGAGATCCGCGAATTCGTCCGGCGCGACGTCGCGTTTCTGCGCCGGCAGCGGCCAGATGTGGAGCAGCCGGCACCTGAACCGGTCGCCAACAATCTGAATGTGCTGATCCGCCGAGTTTCCGGCGCGTCAATGCAAGAAATCGACCGGGTCATCCTCGAACTGCAGGGCATTCGCGACATGCTTCGCAACGAAGGCGAACGCGTCAGCCAGGAGATCGCTGGCTATGCGAGCTTGAGCCACGCGGCAATGACTGCAATGAAGGTGATCGGCGACAGCCTCATGCAATGGAAAAATGCACCGAACAGTTCCGTCAGCGCCCGGCCGACTGACTGAATTCCATCGCGCAAAGCGCCATCGCCGAGATCGCCGGCGATGGCATCTTTATCTAGGACGTGATTTCCCCAACTACTGTGCGTGTTGCTGGCTCGACCAATGGAACTTTGCCCTTGGCCTTCACGTAATAAAGCCGCGTAACACCATCGATACCGCGGACGCTCTCAGGTAGCGGATGCATGCTATTGAGCGCCTGATTTGGTGACAATTCGCTCGCCGGTTTGAGCGCATCGGCGCCGGCGACTGGCTGCGAGTCGTCCGCCATCACCGCATCATAGATCTGTTTGCGTTGCTGATCGCTGAGCGGCAGCGGCAGTGCCATGATTGGCGTGCGATCGAGGATGTCGTTGCGTTTGGAGAATTTCGCGGGGTTAGTTTCGCCGACGGAGCCAATCGGTCCGGAGGGTGGTGGTTCGCCCGCGGCAGTGCCGATCATCGCCGATGTGCCCTGTGCGTTCATCTTCGACGCGTTGGAATCGCGCGCGCTGCCGGCTGGCGTGAGGCCTTGCGGACCGCCGGCGGCGTTTTGCGATTCCTGCTGCGTGTTTGGACCGCCGAAAGTCTGCGTCTCCGGGCGCGGGGCGCTGGGTATGTCCCCGAGCGATGGCTGCTTCGAGATCAGCGTCCTGAGCGCCCGGCGCGATTCCTCCGGCGGCGGAATATTGCTTATCTCGCTCGACTGCGACAGCGCCTGCTCTTGGCCCCCGGGATTGATTTGCCCGGTACTTGGGTTAAAGCCCGGGTCAGTGGTGACCGTCGCGCTTTCCTCGGCGCCGATTGGGCCGTTCAAGCACGACAAAGAGAGAACGGCGGCGAGCGTCGCCGCCAGCATGAGATGATGTGAATTTTTCATGGGAAGCCTCCATCGGCTGTGCACGAACAACGGCCGAGAGGCGGGGCGGCTGCAAAGCCTTGAGGGCAGCAGATGAAATATTAGTGGGTAACGCACCAATCGAACCGGCTAGGCTTGTGGATTCCCGGAATGGTCTAGCCGGATCCAGCCTTACTCACCTTCGACGATAGTTTGGTCCGCGATCGAAGCAGGCGGTCTGTCCACAAGCACCCAAAAACCGCGCCCGTCCGAGCAAGCGGACGGCGGCGGTCAGATGCGCTAGCGGTCACTTAGTTGGCGGCAGCCACTTTGGTCTTAGCGGCCTTACGCGGCAGCGGATAGTCGGCGCTTTCATAAAGCTGCCGGATGCCGTTGCCATCGAAACGCTTCTCTTCTACCTCAAGGTAAGCGCCTAGCAGCAACTCGGGTGGCAATTCTTCAATAGCAAAACGGATCGCCTCCGCAGCAGTCGGAAAGCGCTTGTAGCCAATCGGACGGCGCGACTTGCGGCTCCGGCTAGGAAACAGTTCGGACGGGGCACGGTAGTTGATCATCGACATAATCAAAGGCTCCTGGAGCACTAATATGGCCCTTGCGACGCCGAAAATCCAGCGCCCAGCGGCCCGCGCATATCAGTCCGGCCGGCCTCAGGGTAAACATTGGGTACTTAAAAGCGAGGCCCGGCGCACAGCGCCGGGCCAAATCTCGGCCGGTGGGACCCGTTAATCGGCTACTTCGGCCACGACCTCACTGGTTGCCGGATCAATCAACACAACGCGGTCATTTACCACCATGTACTTGTAAGCCTTGATTTCCGGCACTTCGACTGCAACTTCTTGCGGCACCGCGTGGAGCTGTACGCTTCCCGCCACGCGCGTACCGACGCGATATTCGACCGTCGGCCGCGCAGGCACCTCGCGCTCGCGCACAATTGTGCGGTAAATCGTGCGCCGCTGAGCGGGCGTGAGTTGCAGAGGTTCGGTGGTCACCACGGTCCGCGATTCCATCGGCTCGCGAGTGATGACGGTGGTTTGCGCGCTTGCCGCGCTCGCGCCGGCAATGAGCGCGACCACGATCGCAGCATGGCAAAAATGTGTCATGAGTTCCTCCTCTTGAGTTCGGTCCAGCAAAGCAAACGCCGGGTTGCACGGAGGGGTTCCTCTGGCGATCGGACGGCATTTCACGAATTCTTCGCTAATCAGTTTCAAATACCCGCAACGCATCGATGCGTTGCGAGGCTTCCGCTTGCGTTAAATCCGGCCGGAAGGCATCGGGTTCGTAAATGTCGAAAGCAAGCTTCCAAAGCAGCCCCGCCTGTTCGACGGTCATAGCTTCGGGGGAATTTGGTTTCTTCGGAAGGTCAAAACGCTAGAGCGCTGACAATCATAACGGCCGCGCCATCAGGACTGGACGCAACACGAGCGTTATTGGCAGCGTCACTAGCACCACCGCAGCGACGACAATCAGCGCCGTCGGCACGCCGACCGCGTCGCCAAGCAAGCCATAGATCGCGGGTGACACTGCGCCGGCGCCGATCGTGCCCGTATAAAAAATGCTGAAGGCGCGCTGACGCCAGGCCGGCTCGACCAAATCAGGCACTGACCCGTACAGCACCGAGGACGTGCCATTAAGCGCGACGCCGACCACCGGTAGCAGCACCAACGCGGCTTCTAGCGGCAGCGGCAAGATCGCGACGATGCCGAGCGCAGTCACCGTCTCGGTCAGCCATACGGTCGCCACGGCGCCAATGCGTGCGCCGATGAACGCACAGACCAGTTTGCCCGCAGCCCCGCCAGCGAAAACCAGGGTGAGCGCCAGCCCGACGGTTTGCAGACTTGCGCCTTTCGCAGTGAGCGCGAAAGGCAGGAACGTGAGGAAGGCCATTCGCGTGGCGTTATCGATAGCGCCAACCAACAATAGTAACGGGAAGCCATAAGCCCGCACCGCGCCGCTTGAGCTCGCCGCACTATCGCTCTTGCGCGGCGCGACCGGCTCATCACGGAAACGAGGCATCGCCATAAAAATTGTCAGCGCGGCGACCGCGCCGAGGGCGCCGAGCAGCATCAGCGCGTGGCGCCATGGCAGCACTATGAACAACAGTGCGGCCGCTGCTGGCAGCGTCATTTTTCCAATATCGCCAGCAAAATTATAGGTGCCGAGCGCCTTCAGCGACCGGGTGCCCGCGAATGCATGGGCAATAAGCGACGACGCCAGCGGATGTTGGGTACTGGCGCCGAGGCCGCCGACGAACAACGCCACTACCAGAAACATCACGTCATTGCTGAAGCCTAACAGGAAATAGCCGAAGCCGGCGAGCGCGGTGCCGAGTGCGAGCACCGTCGCTGCACCGAACCGTTCGGCGAGAAAGCCTGCTGGAATCTGGAAGCCGGCCAAGGTGCCGGAAAAGACCGTCTTCATGAGGCCAAGCGCGGCGAAGCCGAGACCGAACTCGCTCTGCCAGATCGGCAGCATGACGTAGACCAGGTCGGTATAGCCGTCGTGCAGAGCATGCGCGCTGCAGGCAACGCCGAGCGCACGCCGTTCCGCATCTTTGCGTTGCGACGCAGTGATTTCGCTCGCGTGATCGGCCGGGATGGTCATGCCACTGATCCGTAACGTCCCTATTACTAATGCGTCAACTTACCGGCCAACGGTGCTCAATACTTGCTGAGGATCGCCAGGAAAGCTGGTTCTGCGTCCTTGAGCGCGGCTTTAGAGTTAGCCGACAGCATGAAAGTGACCACGAACTGGTTGCCGTCCTTGTCGCCATCCGAAGTAACGGCTTGCAATTCGTAACCTTGCTCCTTGAGGCTGTGGGCTTCGAACGCGTGGCGCAAGAAGGGCGGCTTGTTTCCGCGAGCGAGGTCATCGAGTTGGTTAATCTTGGCGTCTTTGGCACGGCTCTTCCAATCTTTGATTCTGTCGGGCAGGAAATCAGAGATGGGCCGTTTGTCGCGGTTGTAGCGCACGACAGTATAGATCTTTGCTGGCGCTTTTTCGAAATCGAGGCCCTTGGGCAACAGCACCTGCGCCTTGAAGTAACTACTCGCTTCCCTGTCCTCGATCCAACCGTCCGGAATGGTAATCGACGCGCGGAATGACGCGCATAGCTTTCTGTCGCATTGCCGCATGAATTTTTCGATTTCAGCCTTTGCCGGCGCGGCAGCCAGAAGACCAATCAAAATCAGCACGGCACAGAAGCGGTGAGCGACACCAAGCGGCGGCATAGGACCCCCCTGCATGTGGATGCTCGTGAAGATAGTCGCGCCGGCGGCCGATCCGTTCAACCACTCAAGTCGCAAACCTGAAATGCATGACGTCGCCGTCGGCCACGACGTAGTCCTTGCCTTCCAGCCGCATCTTGCCGGTCTCGCGCGCGCCGGCTTCGCCGCCACAGGCGATATAGTCGTCATAGGAAATAGTCTCAGACCGGATAAACCCGCGCTCGAAATCCGAATGAATAACACCAGCCGCCTGCGGTGCCTTGGTTCCCAGCGTGATTGTCCAGGCGCGCGCCTCCTTTGGCCCGACCGTGAAATACGTCACCAGATGCAGCAGCGCGTAGCCGGCGCGAACCAGACGATCGAGCCCGGTTTCCTTAAGCCCGATCGCTTCGAGATAGTCCGCGCGTTCCTCCGGCCGCAGCGTCGCGATCTCCGATTCTATTTTGGCCGAGATCACGACCGCGACCGCGCTCTCGGCCTTGGCCCGTTCTTCGACCTTGCGGGAGAATTCATTGCCGGTCGCGGCGGACGCTTCCTCGACGTTGCAGGCATAGAGTACGGGCGCTGAAGTCAACAGGCCGAGTGAGTGGAACAGCTTTTCCTCTTCGGGCTTGCGTTCGACCATGCGCGCGGGCTTGCCCTCGCGCAGCAGAATGAGCGAGCGCTTGATCAGATCGAGCATTTCCTTGGCTTGCTTGGCGTCTTCGCCGGTGCCTTTGGCCTTTTTCTCCAGGTTGTCAACGCGCTTTTCCAGGCTGTCAAGATCGGCCAGCATTAGCTCGGTCTCGATAGTCTCGATGTCGGCGAGCGGATCAATCTTGCCTTCCACATGCGTGACATCGCTATCCTCGAAGCAGCGCACCACGTGCACGATGGCGTCCACTTCGCGGATGGTGGCGAGGAACTGGTTGCCGAGGCCCTCGCCCTTGGAGGCGCCGCGCACCAGGCCGGCGATGTCAACGAAAGCAGTGCGCGTCGGAACGATTTGCTCCGAATTCCCGAGTAGCGCCAGCTTGTCCAGGCGCGGATCCGGCACCTCGATTTCGCCGACATTCGGCTCGATGGTGCAGAAAGGGTAATTGGCCGCCTGCGCTGCCGCAGTTTGCGTGAGCGCATTGAACAGTGTTGACTTGCCGACATTCGGCAAGCCGACGATGCCGCACTTGAATCCCATGACTGTGTCGTCTCGTAACTTACGTTGTCATTCGGAGCCGGGCGGCTCCTCGTCATCGCCGAACCCCTTGGCTTCCATGGCGAGGTGCACTCTGTTCTGGAACGTCGAATCCTTGCCCTCGACCAGAAGTGCAGCATTGTCGGCAATGACATCGCAGAGCGCTTCTACCCAGGCCCAGTCGCTTTTGACGAAATCGCCGAGAACATGCATCGGCACTAGCTCCTTGATTTCCGGTTTACCGATACCGATGCGCACACGTTTATAGTCATTGCCGACATGGGCGGTGATCGAACGCAAGCCGTTGTGCCCGGCGACGCCGCCGCCGACTTTCACTCTGACTTTTGCCGCGGGCAAATCGACTTCGTCATGAAACACTATGATGCTGCCGGGCACGATCTTGTAGAAATTCGCAGCTTCCACCACCGCCCGTCCCGACTCGTTCATATAGGTGCCGGGCAAGAGCAACAGCACGCGTTCGTTCGCGATATTGCCTTCCACCGCAACGCCCTGAAAGCGGCGGCGCCATGGCGAAAGTTCATGGCGGCGCGCAATCGCCTGCACCGCCATGAAACCGATATTGTGTCGGTTGCCGGCGT
The DNA here is from genome assembly GCA_049802775.1 of Pseudolabrys sp. GTDB lineage: Bacteria > Pseudomonadota > Alphaproteobacteria > Rhizobiales > Xanthobacteraceae > Pseudolabrys. Next base: position 42,336 of record JBARNC010000498.1, read on the forward strand.
GCCTTGGGCCGGGATTGCCGAGGCCGACGAAAAGCCGCATGACGTCAACGGCGCTGTCTTAGAGTTTGCGCATGATCTTTTCCGAAAACCGGTACCCACTTTTTGGGATCATGCGCTTTGCCGATTACGCAAATGCTGACGACGAGGCTTACACGCTGCCTCACTTCTTCTCGGGCTTCGCCGGAGCGGCGGCGGTAGGCGCAGCGCCCGCCGCGGGAGCCGCAGCACCTGGCGCAGCACCTGGCGCAGCACCTGGAGCCGCACCGAGAGCAGCAC
>JBARNC010000499.1:0-2338 GCA_049802775.1 Pseudolabrys sp.
CTCCTGGGAGGCTGACGATGTACAAACACGTCCTTGTGGCAGTCGATGGAAGCGACACCTCGAATCTCGCGCTTCAGGAGGCGATGAAGTTAGCCAAAGAACAACAGGCAGCGCTCCGGCTTGTTCATGTGGTTGACGAAACTCCCACGTATATGACCATGGACGCCGCATTTGCGCTTGGCGATTTTCAAAAGGCCATGCGCGAGGCGGGCCAAAAGATGTTGGCAACTTGTGCCGCGAAAGCGCGTCAGGCCGGTGTCGAAGTCGATACGAAATTCATCGTTCTTCAAACCCAACGCATTTGCGACGCAATCATTGAAGAGGCGAAGCGTTGGCCGGCCGATCTTATCGTCATCGGCACCCATGGGCGGCATGGATTTAATCACTTGTTGCTCGGCAGCGTCGCGGAAGGCGTCATCCGCCTCGCCACTAGTCCAGTCTTGGTGATTCGCGGGAGTTGAACAAATCCGTCAATCGTCGCGTCCGACACTGGACTTTTGATCATTGGACTCGCGGACAACCTGACCGTTTCATTGAGCATCCATATTTATCAGGAATCCGAAAAGCTCGAACAGCATTCGGCGTTGAGATCTACGCTCGGCAATTTTGTGACCAGGTTTGTCATTTCACTGAGCTTCGTGATCCTCGTACTGGCATTCTCAAGTTGGAATACTGCTGTATTGGTGTCCGCAGCTTGGGGGGTTTCACTGCTGATAGGCTTGACTTGGCTTGTCGCCAAGAGCCGAGGCGCCAATGTAATAGCTGAAATCATCAAGCACATGACCGTGGCTGCCCTGGTCATCGCTGTAAGCCGCATGGTCGGAATGTTCATTAGCACTTATGTCCATTAACTCATTCAATCAGTCCGCGTGCGCCGTTGATGCAAATTAAGATCGCATTGGCAATAAAAATGCCCCGACAATGATGCCGGGGCAGGTTCACCAAACATTGTCGGGAAGGAACGATGTTCGGCGTAAGAAATCAGGCATTCATACGGCTAAGCGCGCCGCGCTTGCGCAGGACGATGCGGCGCGAGGTCGGAACCGCAATGGCTCCGGAGTTCTCGAGCTGCGTCATCATACGAGATACCGTTTCGATGGTGAGGCCGAGATAATCGGCGATGTCCTGGCGCGTCATCGGCAAATCGACTTCGTTAGCACCGGGGCTGCGCGCCGCGATTTCCAAGAGGAAGCCGGCAACCCGCTCCTGTGCTGTCTTGATCAGCGGCATCATATGATCCTGTGCGCGCTGCAATTCTGCGGCAGTCATCGTCCAGAGCTGACGGGCAACTTCTTTGTTGCGCCCAGCTAGCGCGGCTACCGCGCTGCGCCTTATCACAAGTACTTTGGAATCGGCGACAGCTTCGGCGGAGGAAGTGTGCTCACCGCCAACCTCCAGGCCGAAGATGTCGCCTGGCAGATAGAACGAACCAATCTGGCGGCGGCCGCTGATGAGCACTTTGTACGTACGAATGGCACCGCTGACGACTTTGTAGAGGTAGTCGGCCGGTTCGCTTTCGCCGTAGATCTCGGCATCCCGGGCGAATGGCATCAGCGCTCCCATCATTTCGATCGGTGCCAGGGCTGACAGTTTTTGCCAGAAATCGGCCGCGGGACACGAGTGGTCGGCCGCTGCGAAGTCTCTTTACAACATCTCTATGCTCTCGCGGACTTGTCGCCATGTCCGCCACAAACTTCTTCAGTCGGCGGAATGAGTGTGTCAGTGCGCACCACGGAAAAGTCCAGTCCACGCCCCATTGCGCCGAAACGCTTATCGGTCAACGTTCTTCGCTGGCTTGGCGACGGTTACAACTACGCCGCACCGCACACATTGATGTACGATGCTGTGCGCTGTTTCGGTGGCTAGCATCGCCACCTGACAGGCAGGACAAAGTTTTGGTGGCTCGGGGCTGGAGGGCGGTCTCATGACCGCCAGCACTTATTAAGATCAGTGAGTTCCATCAATTACGGATGTTTACCTAGCATCTCGGACAGAACAAATTTATGAGTTCGCGGCCTCAGTCAACTTCTCAGCCACCATCTCTCTGCGTCGAACCTAACCGTCGAAGTGGTGAACGCCGCTTCGGCGTCATACGCCATGACTTCTAACGGACTCTGGCGATATCCGAAGCGCTCCAAACCATCTGCGTATGAACGAAGTAAGCGTCCTGGTCCAAGAATCCGCCACTGAACTACATGAATGAGTTCATGGAAATGAATCGCCTCATTTCTTGACTGAGCTCGTTTCAGGAAAAAAGTGGCTAGATATGTTATGCCATCGGGGTTGCTGCGATCGAAATCGGCAAACTGCGTCAGGCCCCATTTGGATAGTGGTGGAA
>JBARNC010000500.1:0-1638 GCA_049802775.1 Pseudolabrys sp.
GGCCGGCGCCGCGCGCCGGCACCGCGCGCAAGCGCGACGCAGTGACGGTTCTGGTGCCGCGTGGTGTGACGACCCGCGGAGCGGCAGCGGGCGATACCACCTTGCGACCACCGGCAGTCGGGGCGACCGCTTTCGAAGTGGCCTTCGGTTGCTTGACCGTACGTGACGTGGCTTTCCGCTGCGCGACTGCGCGCGATGTGGCTTTCGGTTGCTTGGCTGCACGCGATGTGGCCTTCGGTTGCCTGACTGCTTGCGAAGTGGCCTTTGGCTGAGTGACCGTGCGGGCCGCGCGCTGCGGAGCTGCTCGTTGTGGCGCTGCTCGCTGTGGAGCTGCTCGCTGCGGAGCCGGGCGTGCGGCCGGCGCGGCTTTCTTTTGCTGCCCTTTATTCTCTTGCTGATGCTGTGCGGAAAAATCAGTGCTGATTGCGGGCCGTTCTTGCGCTGCACTCGGCGCGTAAGGTGCAAACCCAACAGTCGCCGCGAGAAGGCACACCACGAAAACCGTCAAACGCGCTTTATTGCTCATGGCAAAGTCTCATTTTGCAGATCAATCGGCGCAATTCGGCGATTGATGGTTGCCTCGGAGCCAGCCAAATCACATTGATTCAAATCAATTATGTCGGATACCGGATCCTCTCGGTGTGCCGCGCGACGGAAGCCCGTATCGACCCGCTTCAAGTCGCTTGGGACATTCCTTTGACTAATCTCAATGATACTACACCAATTTCCTGATTGGTCTTCGCTGTCGTGTCGCTGCCAACATCGATTTAGCTTTTCCAGGTTTGCGAAGCGATCAATGATCACGAAGTCACAACTGCTTGTGGTTGCGTTGTTGCAGAGTTTTCTGTTGGGACCGGCGAGCCCAGCCGATAGAAAACCGGACGAGTGCGGCTTGGCTTCGGTCTATGCAACCGTGACCGAAGAAACGGCGAGTGGAGAAGATACCCTTCCCGGGGATTTTACGGCCGCGCACCGGACACTGCCATTTGGGACACTGGTCCACGTCGACAATCAAAAAAACGGACGCTCCGCTGTAGTGCGGATCACCGATCGTGGCCCGTTCATCAGCGGAAGAATAATTGATATGTCACAGGTTGCCGGACGCAACCTCGGCATTTCCGGTTTGACCCAGGTCTGTCTCAACATCTTATGGATCCCCGAAGGCATCGCATGGATCCCTGGAAGTCAACCGGACGGGGGAAACTGATTTGGCGCGCGCACAGCACTAAAGCCACTATTGCTCGTTGATATAAATCAACGCTCGTGCCCAAAGGGCGAGCGAAAGTTAAATCCGCCTGAGCGGAACCGCCGCTGATGTTCAGTGTTCACCTACTGGAATATTTGGGCAGGGCCCCTGAACTCCAAAATAGGAGACCGTGATGGACTGGAACCGCATTGAAGGAAATTGGAAGCAGCTTAAGGGAAAGGTGAAAGAGAAGTGGGGCAAACTCACCGACGATGAACTCGATAAGATGAATGGTCGTCGTGACCAGCTAGAGGGAAAAATCCAGGAGCGCTATGGCATCGCCAAAGATCAGGCGAAGAAGGATGTAGATAACTGGTTTAGTTCATTGAAGTGGTAATGAGCGCGATCCAAATGCAAAGTAGAGGTTTAACCAGGTCGTTCTGCCTAAAACG
>JBARNC010000501.1:0-7471 GCA_049802775.1 Pseudolabrys sp.
AAATATCGGTGGCCTGCACCAGCTGGCCACCGGGCGCGGAAATTGCCCCCGGAAAATGCCCGGCCGTGTATTCGTCCGGATCGCGAACATCGAAAACGTAAGTGGTACGTGCGGCGTCGGCGCGAAATTTCTCGAGGGTGGCGGGGTCGATGTGCTTGATGCCAAAGTTGCGCGCAACTTTGTCCGCCGCCGATTTCGCCCAACTCAGCCCGGCGGCTGATACGGCCGGTGCGCGCGTGGCCTTGCCGCTGTCGCAGGTAAGACCTGCCAGATGCCAGCCCATGGTGCCGTTGCGCAGCGCCACTACTTTGTTCGGAACACCAGCATTGATGAGCGATTGCGCGCCGATGATGCTGCGGGTGCGGCCGGCGCAGTTGACGACGATGGTGGTCGAGGGCGAGGGCACGATGTCGCGCACGCGCAACACCAGCTCGGCGCCCGGCACATTGACGCCGGTCGGAATTGAAATGCGCGAATATTCGTCGAAGGGGCGACTGTCGAGCACCTTGAGGTCGGTGCCGTTGCGCATAAGGGCATCGAGCTCGCTCGCGCTCACGCTCGGCGTAGCGCTATCGTGCTCGACGAATTCGCCGAAAGCCTTGCTCGGCACGTGAATGCCCGAAAACAGCACAAAACCCGCCTCAGTCCAGCCGGCAACGCCGCCGTCCAGATAGGAGATGTCCGTGTAACCGGCGCTGGCGAGAATATTCGCTGCACGTTCGACCAAGCCATCTTTGTCGTCGCACAGAACAATGCGGGTGGTGAGCCGCGGGACGAGCTGCGCGAAGCGCAATTCGAGCCGGCTCAACGGCACCGAGCGTGCCCACAGCAGATGATTTTGCGAGAAGGTGAGTTCTTCGCGCACATCGATCAGCGCCAACTCTGCGCCGTCGTCGAGCATGGTCTTGACGGCGGCAGCGGTGACCGGGCGCATCGTCACCTTCGCGGGAGAATGCAGGTTCACGTTGCCTGCTGCGCGGTCATCTGCTCGACCTCGCCGGTCTTTAAGTCGATGCGGATACGATCGATCTTGTCGAGATTGGTGCCGGTCACGCGGATGAAGCGCGCGTAGTCGGGATAATCGATCGAGTGGATGGCGCCATTCTGGTAGATGCCAGCCTTGCCGGGCGTAAGCCGGTATTTCTTTACGGGCTTGAGCTTTGCGTGCTTGGGATCTTTTCCGTCGTCCTCGCGCGCCCATTCGATCATGTCGGTGTATTTCGTCGCTTGGCCATAGATCGCCCAGGAAGCGCCGTGGTCATGCGGCGGGGACACGCGCGCCTTGTCATTGATATGTGCGAGAATCTGGAAGCCGAGCTTGGGGTCCTCGTACAGTAGCTTCAGCCCGCGCGGCGCGTCGTTGCCGCAATATTCGCGCACGAAATCGGCATTGGCGAGCAGCCGCTCGAGATCGGCGCGCACCTGCTCGCGGCCGGCCGGGCCGGGATCGCGCGAAAGACTCGAGCGGCAATCGGCGATAAACTGGTCAAGGTCGTAAGCCATGGTGTCCTCCCGGATCAGACCTCAGATATTTTTGCGCAACTTGCGGTCCAACGCCAGCGGCCCTCCCCCGGAGATGGGGGAAGGGACGGACGGCCTTACGACACACGCTTCACGCGACCCCAGGCCTTGAGCGCGGACCAGATACGCCGCTCGAGCCGAAAACGATCAATCGGCGCCGACGATTTGATCGAGTTGATGCGGTAGAGACCGACGCCGGTCCACTGGAAGCCGCACTTTTCCAGCACCCGGCGCGAAGCCGGGTTGGTGACACGTGCTCCAGCCTGCAACGTCTCATGCGTGAGGTCGGTGAAAGCGTAGTCGATCACTGCGTGCAACGCCTCGGTGGCGTAGCCCTGGTTCCAATACGGCACGCCGAGCCAGTAACCGAGCTCCGGCGTCTCGTCGTAATGGAACATGATCCCGCACGCGCCGATAATATTCTCGTCACGCAGCGTGATCAGGAACGCCGCTTCGCCATCCTTGTTTGCCGCGTCAATGAATTTCTCAGCGTCCGCCACCTTGTATGGATGCGGAATACGCGCGGTGTTTTCGGCGATGCGACGATCGTTGGCGAGCGCTGCTACCGCTTTAGCGTCCTCGAGGCGCGCTGCGCGCAAGGCAAGCCGCTTGGTCTCGAGGACGGGGATACTACCCTCGCGGAATCTTCCTGTCGGTATTTCTTCCAGCAGTGTCATGGCACGGGCTCCAGGTTGAAAAAGTTAAGAGGGGGAGCCGGTCACCCGTCTCCCCCTCTCAGAGCCCTATAAGGCCCCGCCGGGTTGACTGGATGACCGGCGGGACCTCGCGATTTTGTCCACCGTCTTATTCGGCCGCAGCCTCCGTCATCGGTACAACGGACACGTAGGTGCGGCCTTTAGCTTTCGTTGCGAACTGAACCTTTCCATCGGTGAGCGCGAATAGCGTATGATCCTTGCCGGTGCCGACGTTACGGCCGGCATGCCATTTGGTTCCGCGCTGACGCGCAAGAATATTGCCGGCGAGCACGATCTCGCCGCCAGTCGACTTCAAGCCGAGCCGCCGGCCCGCCGAGTCGCGGCCGTTTCTTGAAGATCCGCCTGCTTTCTTATGCGCCATAGTGGTCTCTCGAATTCTCTTACTGTGTACACCGAATCCGTGACGGAATCATCTCACTTCTTCTTGCTCTTTGGAGCGGGCTTGGCGGGCTTTTTTGCGGCCGCTTTGGCCGGTTTCTTGATCTTTGCGGCCGGTTTGGCCTCCGCTGCCGGAGCAGCCTCGGCTTCCGCCTTCGGCTTCGGCTCGCGCTTGGGCCGCGGCGCTGCGGTTTTCGACGGCTTGGCACCGCCGGTGAGGACTTCGGTAATGCGGACCACCGAAAATTCGTGGCGATAGCCGCGCTTGCGGCGCGAATTCTTGCGCCGGCGCTTCTTAAAGGCGATCACCTTGTCGCCGCGAGTATGCTGGAGCACCTCTCCAGCAACAGTCGCACCGGCAACTGTCGGCGTGCCGAGTTGCGGCGTGTCGCCGCCAACCACCAGCACTTCGCCGAACTCGACGATCTCGCCGGGCTGGCCGTTGACCCGGTCGACCCGGATCACGTCTTCGGCGGCGACCCGGTACTGTTTGCCACCGGTCTTGATGACTGCGAACATCTTTCGTCCCCGTGTTCGATCCCGGCCCTCGGACTGTTCCGGACCGGCTTCTTTCAGTCGGTTTGTTGTTTGTTTTTAAGGGCTTAGGGAGCCCCCGAAAAAGCACGCGGACCCAACGGCCCGCGCGCCATGCTTATGGCGGGAAAAAGCGTGGCCTGTCAAGAAAACCCGACTCGATTAGCCGCTCGTCGCCAGACCGTACAAATAGCGTTAACGGCTCGCAGCTCAGGTCTCGCTTTTGGCCGGGGTGGAGTCCGACCAGGTGCCGGTGTCGCCTTCGCTGACCGATTGCACCAATCGATAGCCGACGCCCAATTCTGTCACCAGGATTTTTGGGGAGTCCGGGTGCGGCTCTATCTTCTGGCGCAGCTTGCGGACGAAGATACGCAAGTAATGAGTATCATGCACGTGGATAGAGCCCCACACCTCCTTGAGCAGGTGTTGGTGGGTGACCACATTGCCGGCGTGTTGAGCCAGAACCTGGAGTAACCGGTACTCCTTCGGCGTCAGCGTCAGGCGCTTGTCGTTGAGCATGACTGCGCGGGCGGCGAGATCGATGGTGAGGGGACCGGCCTTGACTGTGGGCTCACCGGACACGGCGCGCATTTGCCGCCTTAGCGCGACCCGCACGCGCGCGAGCAATTCGGCCATGCCGAACGGCTTGACCACGTAGTCGTCAGCGCCAAGCTCGAGCAAATGCACCTTTTGTGCCTCATTCGAGCGCACTGACAGCACGATTATCGGTACGCTCGACCAGGAGCGGATCCGCTCGACCACATCGGCGCCATCCATGTCGGGCAAACCGAGATCGACGATGACGAGATCAATCGGCCGTAATGTCGCCGTGCGGATGGCTTCGGCGCCAGTCCCGGCTTCATGAACGATAAAGCCATTGAGCTCAAAGCCGGTGCGCAGGAACCGGCGGATTTGGACCTCGTCGTCGACGACGAGAACGATGGGGGAGGGCTCACTCATCGGCATCGCTTTCCAGTTGAGGAACGACGGCTTGCCTCACCGGCAATTCGATCGCCACCGTCGTGCCGAGTCCGGGACCCTCGCTGACGGCGCTTACCTTTCCGCTATTGGCGGCGATGAAGGCGTTGGCGATCCACAGGCCGAGGCCAGAACCGCTGGTGGTCGCGGCATGACGTTCGCCGCGCGCGAACCGATCCCAGATTTTTGACCTTTCTGCAGAGGTCAGTCCGGCGCCCTTGTCGGTGACACTGATGACCAGGCGGCCATCGGGCGTACGCGCCGTAACCGTGATCTGCGAGCTGGGCGCGGAATATTTCACCGCGTTGTCGAAGATCTGCACCAGAGCCTGCTGAACCAGTACCGGATCGACATGAATTAATGGCAGGTCCGATGGCAGATCGATCACCAGGCGGCGATCAGCAAGACGGCGCCGACAGCGCTCCACTGCCGAGTTGATGATATCGGCGGGATCCGCCCATTCGGCATGCGGCTTGACGCCATCACTGCTGATACGCGTGGCATCAAGCAGATTCTGAATATCATTGTTGAGACGTTCGGCTTCATCGCGCACGTCGTGAACTAGCGCGGTCAGTTTCTTCTCCTTTTGGAGCGCGGGCGCTGCACTGAGCACAGTTGCGGCGCCGAGGATCGAAGCAAGAGGGGTACGCAACTCATGACTGACAGAGTTGATCAAAGCCTCGCGCAACTGGTCGGTCTGCGAGCGCATGCGCGCTTCGCTGATCGCATGGGCAACGCCGAGCCGTTCGAGTGTGGCGGTCGCGTCGGCCAGTACCGCATCCACACGGATGCGCAGCTCGTCGCTTCGCTCCTTCGATTCACGGCCGAGATTGATTGCGATGACTCCGAATTCGGGGCTTTTCGGCGAGACCGCGCGAACGAGCCAAATTTCGCCGCTGTCGGTGGTCACCATCGTACCGGCAGCGGTATCACGGTGGCCCGATGCGACCTCGACCGCCTCGGTGAGGACGCGCTCCGGAACCGGTATGCCGGCGCGCCGCCCGGTGCTGTTCGAGGCCTCGCGCGCGCTAGCAAACAGCACCACGTTGCGCTGCATGATACTGGCGAGATGGTCTTCGATAGCGGCATGAATATCGGAGACGTCGAATGCTACGGCCAGGCGCCGCGAGAAAGCGTAGAGGTCGCGCATGTCGATTTCGCGCTGCCGCGCCATCTCCAACTGCCACTTGAGGCGGGTTGCGAGTTGGCTCACCGCCACCGCCACGAAGATGAACAGGATTAGGTCGATGACCTCTTGCGGATCCTTGATGCGGAAGCTGTAGAGCGGTGGATAGAAGAAAAAGGCGGAGGCGAGCACACCGCATATTGCGGCGACGACCGCCGATACGATTCCCCAGCGCGTGGCCGCGATCACTACCGGGACCAGGAAAACGACGGAACCGTGGGCGAGTCCCATTTCCCAGACCAGGGTAAACAGCACCGCGGTCAGGATGGCGACTAGGCCGAGCGTCATGAAGACGCCGTGCAATTCCTTGCGGACGAGGTCGAAATTCAGTGCGCTATGCATCGCCTAGAGGGGCAGCAGCCCGGTTCATTGAAGACGCCGCAATATACGCTGTGCGACCCTTGTCTGTCTTGGTGCAGCGTCTGTCCAATCGGGGCCTTTTTGAGGTCCGTTCGGGCTCTGGAGAGGTGGCTGGGTGGTTGAAAGCACCGTACCCGAAATTCTATTACGACAGTATTGATCTATCCCCGCGAATCCCTACCCGCCCGATTTTATTGAAATACTTCGAGTGCCGAGCGTTTCTTCATCCGTTTCGCTCCCGGCTCGTCCCACCGCGTTCGGTAGCAATTTTGATAGCAATGTACGCCAAATGTTCTGTGACCGTGATCGAAGCGGGCGAAGCTCGCGCGAGCGGCGGATTTTAAGGCGAGGTGGGTTGGAATACAGCCGCGCGCGGCAGAATGATCCGGAATTCGGAGAACTCACCGGACTGCGTGTCGACCTCGATCGAGCCGCCATGTTGCTTGACGATGATGTCGTGACTGATCGAGAGGCCAAGCCCGGTGCCTTCGCCGGCAGGCTTGGTCGTGAAGAACGGGGTGAAGATCTTTTCCTTCACATCAGGCGGAATGCCGGTGCCGTTGTCGCGGATCCTGATTTCGACGCGGTCGCCAAGGTTCTTGGTCGTGGCGGTGAGGGTTGGCTTATAAATCTCGCCATTTTCCTGGGCTTTTTTCGCCGTCGCATAGACGCCGTTTGAAATCAAATTGAGCAGAACCCGTGTGATTTCCTGCGGGAAGAGGTCAGCTTTGCCAGCAGCCGGATCAAGCGATTGCTCCACCAGGACGTCGAACTCCCGCTTCTCGGCCCGTCCACCCCGGAGCAGAGGCGCAGCGAGAAGACTCCGAAAACCAAACTTTCTTCCCTGCACGCTCGGGTATACCTCGTCAGTGAGGATATCGGGAATTTGAACAGCAGCGCCCGTCAGGATCGCCCTTGCCGGAAATTTGACGGGGGTCCGGTTTCATCGGGTACACCCGCTTGAGTAGTTCTAGTTGCTCCCCCCCCGGAGGTTGTGGCGAGCAACCAGGTGGAGAAACCCGCGATCCAAGCGGAATACTGCGCCATACCATGCATCACACATCCGCACCGCGCTCTCGATGATCGCATCAAATACGGGCTGGGCGTCAGTAGGAGAGTTCGAAATAATGCGGAGTACGTCTGAGGTTGCGGTCTGCTGCTCGCGCGCCGCCTGCAGTTCGAGCGTGAGAGCGTCCACTTGCTCTTGCAGATCGGCAGCGGAAAAGTTGCGACGGCGTGCGGTCTTTGGCGCACTGCCGCGCTTCAACGTCTTACGGCGTTGTGTTTTTTCTTTTTTGCCGCGCCTGTTTTGTCGCGCCGTCTCATTGCCTTCCCCCGAGGCTCAGGACAAGGCATCGTAGCGGCTCAAACCTGCACTGGGGAAGGCCCGGAAACAGCTCTGTGAGCGCGTCTGACTGAATGTCCGCTTTACCCTCAATAGCGGATATCCGCCGACGGCGAATGCATGTCCGCTAAGTGCCAATAGCGGACATTGCGCTCCCCGTTGGTTGGCCTTCAGGACCAACGTGTCACGGTGACGATCACAAGAACTCTCATTCATAAATTTTCTTCGGAGCGGGGCGACAAGCCGCCCTTGCGCGCGCAACCGTAATCTTCACAGAGATGCGAAAGATCGCCCTCGCACGGACAGCCCGTGATTGGGCAAAGAAATAGTGGCTTGCTGTCATTGTAACTGCCACCAACCATTCCGGCACAGTGGAGGACGGCCGGTATTTCACGTTCTATCGGAGAGCATATCATCGTCGTACCTTTCGTCCTTTACTTCGTTGAAATAGCC
>JBARNC010000502.1:0-28368 GCA_049802775.1 Pseudolabrys sp.
TGGGTTAAATTCTTCACGCACCGCACGCGCAAGCGCAGCAGCGCCACGACGACTTGCCTGCATGGCAGCCCCTCATTCCCCATTTCAATAATCGTATTTCCCATGAGAGTTGTATAGACCCCAAGACGAAGGACGATCGTGGCCGCACTGATCATCGGCGCACTGGGCGCCTTCCTCAGCTTCAAGGGCTACGTGCGGCGCGCCTGACGGCCATAGAGAGAAAACGCGGGCTGCGTCACCGCGCGTGTGATGTGCTCTACCGGCAACAATCCAGAAGATTCGTAACGGAACCCGCCTTTACGTTCTCGACACCGATCAAAGGTCGGCCCATCATTTCAGATAGTGGGTCCTGTCTAAGACGGGAGGCTCGCTGGTTTAAGTAATCATTAACGCGACCGTTCGAATAGTTCAGGATCGCGGAGGTGACTTGTGGAAACCGTTGTTGAAAAAAATGTTCTGCGCCCTGAATCCTATGTTGTCGAAATCGACGGAAAAATTGCATCGGCATATGGAATTTTTGTTGAAGCATTGAAAACTGGTCTGGAATTGAAGCAGAAGTTTCCGCATAGCTGAATCAAGGTCCACGAAGCAGACCATGGTCGCATCGAACACTAAATGTCGGTCAATCGGGGAGAATGGCTCTGATACTGCTAATGCCTTGAACGGCGCGGATTAGTTGGTTCGGCGGATTCTTTCTTCTCAAGAACAAAACTGCCGAGGTTGGCAAGAACATCAGCCATCAGCTTAGATTGGTCATCAGGCGGAGCCATCAAAATTAGGTCCGCAAGAACCTCCGTTACCTTCGCAGCAATTTCCGCAAGATTGGCTGTTGGGCTTTGTAATGGACTCTCCAACAATTCGTGAATATCGCAGTGCAAACAATCAGACATATGTGAAACTCCATTGTCCAACCGGATATTGCGTTGACGCCTTTCAACTATGTGCTGTCGATTCACCCAAGCCTACACATGGCAAGAGTTGCGCGCTCTATCGGCTGACCGTGCCCGCCAGCAACTTACAGCCGCGCTACAACATCGCGCTGACGATGACCATCGACGCAATCATCCCAACTTCTGATCGCTGAATTGAGCGCCGTGAACTATCCGACCGTATTCTTGGCTTGTGGAAAGTGCTTTAGTCAGCACAGCTAATCATTCACGCTGCCCATTCAGCCGATAGAACCTCGGCCTGTTTCAGTACATTCTGTGCGGCGGCATCTGTAAATCGCGTGGGTACCCATACTTCCGCAAAATACGCTTTACGAACACCCGCAAATGTTGCGCTGATGGGGGATAAGCAGGAGTGCTCTTATGTTTCGATCACAGTCAATATCTATCATGTGTGCCTTCGTTCTATTCGCAATGCTGACGTTTAATTTGGATTTTTATTTTCGAGCGAGGTTCGCAGGAAGTCCGCTTTGGCACAAAGCTTACGTCACAGCCCGTCCGGTGAATGTCCGCTTTCGGAGGTAAACCTGACATTGGAATTGTCGAGCATGACGACCGCTTATGGCTCCTAAGCGGTCTCTCGCGAGCTATCTATCCCGGGCCAATCTATGAGTTCGCGCCCTAGATAGGATCAAGCCGATCCAGTAATCTTTCTTCCGCGGGGTAATTCATCAGCTAACAATCGTACAAACTCACGCTTACCGGAGGGAACCGTTATGCATATGTCTGCTGAAAGTCTGCTTGTCATTTTGTTAATTGGCGCTATTGCGGGCTGGCTGGCGGGCCAAATCGTGCAAGGGACAGGCTTTGGTTTGGTTGGCGACATTATAATTGGAATCGTCGGCGCCTTCATCGCCAGTTGGCTATTTCCCCAGCTTGGTATTCATCTTGGTGCTGGCATTGTTGCTGCAATCATTGCTGCCACCATCGGCGCCGTGTTGTTGCTCGTGATCGTGAGGCTAGTCCGGCGAGGCGGGCGTTGGTAGCGCAGCGCATGTGTGTGGGGTTAGGGGTTTATCGCTTGTCAACGTAGGCGCGACGCTCGGCACCATAGAAACCGGCGATACGCAATTCACTACATGGCCCCGCACACGTTAGGCAGCACAGCGGCGCGTAAGTTTAACCTTTGCTCGCACGCGTCCCCGGGCTGTATCGGGCTTTGCTTAGGCGAATAACCGTAAATCGCGGCGCGATAAGGCCATGCGTTTCATGACTGAAGGCGCGGCTTACATGGTGGACGTCGTTCTCACGAGTGGCACACGCGCGCGCACCGAAGCGCACGTTATCGCCAACCGTTGCGTTGCGCGCTCCCTAACGTGTTTTGCGTTGCCTAGACCTGCCACACTCGCCACTGGAACACACGTCATGAAAAACCGTATTTTGGTTGAATTGATGTAGCCTCGGAACTCCCGAGATCCCTACGGCATTACACCAACAAGTTCCCATTGGCGCCAGAAGTTGGCTCCGCCAACTCACGCCCTTAAAGGAGGAATTTTCTCATGGATAAGAACCCCAAGACGAAATCAAGGACAGACGCACCGGAACAGTTGCGCGACATGGCTGAAAAGGGCGCCACACAAACCAAGGAGGCTTTTGAGAAAATGAGCGCGGCCACCGGTCAGGCGGCCGACGTTATGAAAAATTGTTATTCGACGGCGATTAAAGGGGCACAGGATTACAACAACAAGTTGATCGAATTCACTCAAGCCAATACCAAAGTCGCCTTCGATTTTGCCCAGAGGATGGCTGGCGTTAAATCGCCTTCGGAGTTCATCGAACTTTCGACCGAGCTTGCACAGAAGCAGCTTACAACGCTGACCGAGCAGACCAAGGAACTCGCGGCGCTTGCCCAGCGGGTGACGCTCGCGAGTGCGGAGCCGCTTAAGACGGACTTCACAAAAGTATCCGCCTGGAGCTGAGTTGTCCCGAACTTTCCCGCCAGGCGGCTTTAACCCCGGCGGGCGATGCAATACGCGCTGAGACCGCCGCGTAGCCCGCGACCGTGGTCGGCTGCGCAATGCACCACATTGAATGGCATGAACAGTGAAGGCGACGCGCTTTTGTGATGGTGCCGAAGGCCGGGGGCTTTTGGAATCTTCCATCAGCAACGCGTTTGGCTGCCGGGCATCCCTGGAGGCCTCTCCCGCCGAATCCCGCTTTCAGTGGATGCCATTGAGAGATATTTCACCACCGGCGCTTCCGAAATATCGCAGACCGGGCATTCGAAGGTCCGCTTATCAACCCTGGCTCCACGAGCTGAATGCAGATCATCCACATCACCGAGCCGCACTTGGGGCAGCGCGGCCGGTCTATTGTCACCGAGTTTGAAGAGGCTGATTGAGACATCGGCATGAGCACTTCCCTTCCTTCTACAGGCGGGAGCGCGGGAGCGTCTCTCGGTCACCGACGCCTACGGACCTTGGCCGGTGATGTTCCTAATGTCAGGAATCGGACACTAAAGGTCTAGTAGGCAGCGATTAGTGGTTCTTTTCGACCGTATGAATCTGATCGCAGCCTTTACACTGGAAAAAGCGAGTTTCTACCCCTTTTTCGGGGGTACCAACCCTCGCTTTCCATTCCAGTTCGCCGCCGCAGTGCGGACAAGGAAACTGAAAGGGGGCCCCCACTCGGGCCTGACACACACACACACACACACACACACACTTCTAGCCCTGACATACACAGCCCTGAACCAAGCCAGCGCCACGCCGTTATCCCACCAACACATTGGTAAGGAGAATGAGATGGCACATCCGGCGACTAAAAAGCGCGGCGGCAACCCGGACGTAAAGCACAAACCTGAACACCAAAAGCCCAAGGATGCGATGGAACGGAAACTCGAGCAGGGCTTAGAGGAATCCATGGCGGGTTCCGACCCCGTCAGTATCACTCAGCCGTCAAAGACTAAGCATCACGAAAAGAAAGAGGGCTGAGGAACCGGTCTCCAGTCGGTCTAAAGGCGTTAAAACGGGCTATCGAGAACCCGCATGAATGCGGTGCCTTCGGATTCTTGGTTTTGTGGCGCAAGTGCGCGAGGTTGTCTGGCATCCCAGACACGGTCTGGAACCGCGACCTGCGGGCCGGGGGAAACACCGAGGGACAGCGGGCAGGAGCGCCGCTGGACGACCGGAAGAAGCTCATGGGTCATACGGCAGTGTCGAGGGTCACCGCGCAAGTGTACGACCGCGACAAACTGGAAGCGGCACGACGAGTATCAAGGGCTAGAGTGGCCCACAGGTCCAAAAACATAACATGAATCACCCCTCGCACACCGTCGCACACCGCCGCACGAGTCATAGAAATATCAGTAGGTTAAGGTTTGTTTTCCTTAACGGTCTGCTAACGCCGCCCGACTAATCTGGGCCATCCCGCAGTGGCGTAGCGTTCGTTCTTATGGTGAAGCCTTCCACGTCCAATTTGCTGGACAACCTGGTTGATCTCGCGTGCCGCGACGGCGTCGATGTGCGCCCGACCTTGCTGCGCGTGCTGACCGACCTTTATATCCAGAAGCCCATCCATAGCGCCGAAGAGGAAACTCAGTTTGTCGAGCTGGTGCTGGGGTTGATCGACGCAGTCAACTCGCAGACGCGCGCCGCGGTGACAGCGACCCTGCAGGCCTACCCGGCAGCCCCGGCCGCCGTTCTTCGCAAGCTTGCTGATACCCCTTCGGGGCTCGGCCCCCGCGGCGAGCCCGAAATGCACGAGCTCATTGAGCTGTTCTTTTCCGCCCGTTCCGAAGAGCGCCGGCTGATCCTCATCAATCTCGACGTCGCCTCCGGGCCGGCAATACCGCGCCCCATGCCGGCGGCCAGCGAATTGATCCGCCGTCTCGAAAACGCGGCGCTCCAGGGTAACAAGGGCGAATTCAGCCGCGTGCTGGAACGCGCACTCGGGATCAGCCGCGAGCTCGCCGACAGGATCACGCGCGACAATTCCGGCGAGGCGGTTGTGGTCGCGGCCAAGGCGCTCGGCATAAAGGCGGAGGTGCTCCAGCGCATTCTGCTCTTCCTAAACCCGGGCATCGGACAATCGACCCAGCGGGTGTATGAACTCTCTCGTCTGTTTGACGAACTTGACCCCGGATCCGCCGAACACATGCTGACCATCTGGCGCACAACCGTGCGGCGCCACTCGGTACACGAATCCGTTTATTGGAATGACGAGCGCCACGGTCCGCTCTCTGCGTCGAAGCCGGCGTTACCCCGCGTTGCCGGGGAGCGCAATGGGACTTCGCGATTCAAGACCAGCGAACGGTAGATCCAGCGCGAAAGCTTGGCCAACCAGGCGGAGCACAGTTACGTCACCACGTTGTCGAGGAAATTCCGGCCAACGCGATCCTCCACCTCGACAATCCATACGTCCGGATCAAAACGGATTTCCTTCACCAGCCGCGACTCGATTTCAGCCTCCGCTGCGGGCAGCTCGTGGCCGACGATGGCCGTGAACATGCGATCTGCGGGCTTTGCCTGGTCGAATGCAGTCTGCGATGCTGGCCCATAGAGAGTGCCGGTCCCGTCGAGCCGATTGATCTTGATAAAGATTACCCCGGCCTCCTCAGCTCCGCGCCGGCGCACTGCTGCGAAGACGCCTTCGACATTACAACGGCGCAGATAGGCCGCGACCCATATACCAGATTTCACCCGCATTAGCTTCAGTAGCACGAGCGATTGCCGCGCCGCCATTCACTCCAGCGGCCGGCCGGTCATGGCGGCAAGGTCACGCACGAGGCGGTCTGATATCTGCCCGGTAACAGGCAGTCGATGATCCCGTTCGAATTTCTCGACTGCGGCCCGCGTCTCAGGATCGGCGACGCCGGTCGGTTTGATCTGTCCATAACCGAAATCGGCAAGCGCCTGCTGCACAGCTGTCACGCGCTTGGATGGTGCAATCAATTTGGCAATCGCATGGGCAGGTGGAGCGGTCGATGCGGCGCCGGCACTCGATGGCTTCACATTGGGCGCGGTGATGGCGCGCAGCAGACCATCGCTTGCTTCGGGGTTAGCTTTCAATCCAGCGACCTGAATGAAATCGCGCACCGCCGTATCAGTCTTTGCACCCCAGATGCCATCGGCTGGTCCATCGTAGAATCCCTTGCGGGCGAGCTCGCGCTGGATATTGCCGATGAGTTGGAGCCGGCTCTGATTGCCCAGCTCAGCCACCGGAGTGGGCTGCGCGTTCTGCAAGCGCGGCCCGAGCGCAGCTTCCTGCTGGAGCAGCGGCCGCGTCGCAAATATTGGCGCGGGGTGTGGACCCTTTTGCAGAAATAGCGCATTGGTGACGATCGCAAGTGCAGCGACCGTCACCGTCACTAGACCAACGAATTCACGCGGATGTTGGCTGATCGCTTCCGCGACCATGCCGGCGCCTTTAAGTGTGGCGGCTTGTCTGCGGACGGATCGTCTAGGCACTTTTCTTCACCCGAGCGTTTGCGACCATTGCAAAACTCCGATTGCGGTTGGTGACGGGGTTGACGGGATCGCTTTCGCTGTGCCCACCTTCGCGCTCAAGGGGCAATATTGGAGTGACGAGCCATGAGAACGTGCCAACCTCAACCGGAACAGACGCGCCCCTCGTTCACCGCAAACTTAGGGCTTAGCCGCTTAAGCGAACGCTAAGGCTGCACTCCCACGAAGCCCAATCGAGAGCCGGAACGTCGGCGTAGGCATGTTCCCACCGCCATTTGCAGGGCATGGTGAAATTTCCGTTGCTGCAGGCCGGCTGCATAACGGTTGCTGCGATTTATTACCGATGCAGTAACCATGTCAGGCCGAATGCGGTACGCTGAGATCGCGCGCAGGGCGCGACCTCCCTTTAGAGTCACCAACTGAGGCCCTCGTTTTAGGATGCGCGTATACACGCTTATGGCGCTGTGCGCCGCGCCCGGGAGGAGCATGTACGCTATTTAAGCCGCGCCGCCTTATTGCGTGCGGACATGCTGCACGGGACTGTATAGTGCGAGGCGGCGCGAGCCCCGGCGAAAAACGGGTCGCGGCAAGGTATTTAAAATTTTCATCAAATTCTCGTTGAATTTGTCCAAAAATCTCACGGCATTTCCAACAACAGCTTTAATCCTGTCTGCTAGGTTTTTAGTTCAAAGGCGGCGAATAATCCGCCGGGGACGTTATGGGTGGGGTCATGTTCTTTCTTTTGCGGATGGCATTTTGGCTGGGCGTCGTATGCGTGCTGTTGCCAAGCGGCACGAAAACAACGTCGCCGAATACGCAGATCGACGCTTCCGAAGGAGTGACGCTGGTAAGTGCTGCCGTCTCCGATGTACGCGGATTCTGCGAGCGGCAGCCCGATGCCTGCGTAACCGGAGGCAAGGTCGCCGTCGCGCTCGGCCACAAGGCCGAGGCCGGCGCCCGCACGCTCTATGAGTTCATCACTAAGCTTCGTGAAAAGCCAGCGTCGAGCGAAAAGGCCGGGGCCGGCCAAGGCACTTTGACGCCGACTGACATGGCGCCGGTTTGGCATGCGCCAGTTCCGCTACCGCCACGTCGGGAAGCGCGCGAAGGCCGGCCAACGGCCTAACATCGCGATTTGCAGGCATTTCCGCGGGCCGGTAGTCCGCACATCTTTTTTTGGCCATTGCCACGCGCGGGGCCTATATATGACGCGCCATGACTGCGATTGACGAGATCGTTCAGAATTTTGCGGTGGTCGATGAGTGGGACGACCGCTATCGCTATGTCATCGAGCTTGGCCGCACATTGCCACCATTGGCGGACAGTGCCCACATCGACGCCAATAAGGTCCAGGGCTGCGCTAGCCAGGTTTGGCTGCTCACGCATGTGAAGCCGGACGGATCTGCCGGGCCTGTACTTTCATTTGAAGGCGACAGCGACGCGCATATCGTCCGCGGACTGATCGCGATCCTGTTCGCGCTCTACTCCGACAAGAGCGCGAGAGAGATTCTGACAATCGATGCGCTGGCGCTCTTTGACAGTATCGGCTTACGTGAAAATCTTACGCCGCAGCGCTCGAATGGTTTGCGCTCCATGGTGGAGCGTATCCGCACCGAAGCCAAGGCCGCATTGGCCGCCGTGGCATAGACAGACACTTTCCACGCCAAAAGGACGCATCATCGGCAAGCCGGGTCTTTACATGTGCGCGTGCAGGCGGCACGCCGACAAGGGCGCATCGGGGTCGGCTATTTCGCCCCGCGCCGGCGTTGCTGTCCGAGCCCCATCTGCTTGGCGAGCTGCGACCGGGCAGCCGCATAGCTCGGCGCGACCATGGGGTAGTCTGTGCTCAGACCCCATTTCTCGCGGTATTGCTCGGGGGTCATATTGTATTGCGTGCGCAGATGGCGCTTGAGGGACTTGAACTTCTTTCCATCCTCAAGACAGACAATGTATTCAGGCGTGATCGATTTTTTCACGGAAACCGCCGGTTTTAGCGGCTCAGCAGATCCCTCGGCGGATTTTCCAGACACCCTGGTTAGAGCAGCGTGCACCTGATTGATCAGGCCGGGGATTTCCCCCGCCGGGACCGTATTGTTGCTCACATAGGCGGAAACAATCTCGGCGGTCAGTTCAATGAAATTTCCGTCGCCTGTAGTGTCGCCCATCGAGTTGCCCCGTTTTTGCGCGACTGCCGAAGTGGCGAACCGCAGACGCAATACATCGCGTACCGAGACCAAATCCTATATTTGAAACTACTATCTGATGTCAGAGGCTGCAAGAAAAAGATCGCTGCCTGCGGCATATATATTGGTCAAATGCGAGTTATGCCAAGATAAATTAAATAAAACCTCGCACAGAATACTTTTTTTGCAGGCCAACACTATGAATTCTTTGCGAGATGGCTCCGCAATTCATTGATCGAGGCGAAACGTATCGTACCTTGTGGTAATTCCGCCTCGATAGAACCATCGACATAAAGCGTATAGCCCATGCCGTCGACGACACCAGATTTGAGGATGGCTGCCGTGCGCGGTTTTTGCGCCTCTGGTTCGGCGCGTTTGGGCGAAGCTGCAAGATCATCGCGCGATGGTGCATCTGGCCTCGCTTCCGGCCTTGGCTCACCAGCGACGGCCCCCTTGGAAGGTTTTGCCTCGGCCGGCCACATGGCGTCGAAGTTAGCGCTGTGAATCGGTCGTGCTTGCGGGGAGCCGGCGGGAGGCTCCGGTGATTGCCAGCCAGACATTGCCTCGGGAGTTTTGTCCGCCACGCCCGACAACCTACCGCCTCCATGCGCCGGTGCCGTAGACGGACGCGCAAATCCCCGGAGATCAGAACCCGCCGACGCAGTCGCAGCTTCGGCATAATGCGGCGACAGTGAAAACTCATCCTCGACTGTGACGGATGACTCATCCGGATTGCGCAATGTGGGCGCGAACGAGTCCTCGGCCGGCATGGCGGCGGGTGCTGGAACCGCATCCAGATCGCTTGTGTGAGCCTCAGACCTCGATCGGGGCGGAAACGGTATACGGCCTTGGGGTGGCATCGGGCGCGATGCACCGGAATCTTCAAAGCCTTCTATCGGCTGCCGAAGCCGAGTTGACGACTGGACAGTCAGCGCCTCCGCAACCCGCCGCATCTGCCCAGCGACCACGCCGAGACCTATAATGATAAGACCGCCTATACCTGCGGTCGTGCCAGCGCCAATAAGGGTATTTCCGAAGCTGAATTCATTGATCGGAATACCAAATCCGATCATCACAAGGCCTGCAAAAAGCGCAAACACACCGATGCCATACAACAAAGCCGGCATACTCTTTCGTTCCTCCCGCCGATTAGCCGCAATTGGCCGGCTAAATTCCTCTAACAACGCCAAATTCTGGCCTTTTCGAACGTCGGCGGCAACTGCTTAGTTGGGATCGCGGCTGGCTTAAAGCTTGTCTGCTGGGCCAGCCAATCTTCTCGGCCGTTGCCCCCGACCGCGCCACCGCCTAATTACTTGAGTACGGAACTCGCCCGGCGCGGCCCGGGTTTCACCTGATGGCCGGATAATTCCGCATTCATCGTTTGTGGATCAAGGAGGACATAATGTCGTTCAAACTGCCTGACCTGCCTTATGCCCATGACGCACTCGCACCGTATATGTCGCGCGAGACGCTCGAGTATCATCACGACAAGCACCACAAGGCCTACGTCGACAACGGCAACAAACTATTGGAAGGCAGCGGGCTGGAAAACAAATCGCTCGAGGACGTGGTGAAGGGGTCTTTCGGCAAGAACGCCGGCCTCTTCAACAATGCCGGCCAGCATTACAATCACATGCATTTCTGGAAGTGGATGAAGCCGAATGGCGGTGGCGACAAGATCCCAGGTAAGCTGAAGGCAAAGATCGATAGCGATCTCGGCGGTGTCGCCAAGATGAAAGAGGATTTCACCCAGGCCGGTGTCACCCAGTTCGGTTCCGGCTGGGCGTGGCTTGCGATCAAAGACGGCAAATTGGTCATCAGCAAGACACCGAACGGCGAGAATCCTCTCGTTCACGGCGCAACGCCGATCCTCGGCTGCGATGTGTGGGAGCACTCTTATTACATCGACTATCGCAATCGCCGGCCTGACTACCTCAAAGCGTTTCTGGATCATCTGGTGAATTGGGAATACGTCGAAGAGTTATTCGGCGCGGCGAGCAAATAGACATCTCCACCACCTCGACCTTATCCGTTCGCCTCTCCGGCACCAGGTTGGCAGTGATCACTGCCGATCGTCTTGCCATTGTCGTCCTCGCCATCGTGGCAGCGATCGCGGCGATAACGTTCCGCGACTACGGTCTCGGCTGGGACGACTACACTCATTCGCAATATGGCGACCTGCTGCTCGCCCTCTACGGCTCGGGCTTTGCCGACCAACGCGCACTTTCCTTCGTCAATCTTTACAAATACGGCGGCGGCTTCGACATGGCGGCTGCGCTCGTTGCCAAGGTGCTTCCGTTCGACCTGTTTGAAACTAGGCGGTTGGTCGGGGCGGGTATCGGCATCATCGGCCTGATTGCAACGTGGCGCATCGGCCGCCGCCTGGGTGGCCCATCGGCTGGCCTGGTCGCGCTTATGTTGCTCGCAACCTGTCCGCTTTACTACGGCCACATGTTCATGAACGCCAAGGACGCGCCCTTCGCCACCGCGATGACGGTGCTCCTCCTCGGCATGGTGCGCGCTCTTGACGAATATCCGCAGCCAAGCGCACGGACCGTCGCGCTTGCAGGCATCGGCCTCGGACTTGCCTTTGGCTCCCGCATCCTTGCCGGCGTCGCTGCGACCTATGCGCTTGCCGCCTTACTGCTCATCGTGATCGGCGAAGTTCGGACTGCCGGCTTTCGCCAGAGTGCAGCACACGCCGGGGAGTTTATCTGGCGGCTGCTGTCGGCAGGGGCACTCGGTTACCTGATCATGGGGCTGCTGTGGCCCTGGTCGATCGTTGCGCCGCTCAATCCGATGCGGGCGGCAGAATATTTCGACACCTTCTTCGAAAAACCGTGGCGGGAAATGTTTGCCGGCAAGCTGTACGCGGTGACCGCCATGCCGGCGAGTTACCTGCCACATCTTTTCGCGCTCAAGCTGCCGGAAATCATGCTGGTGCTCGGACTGGGCGGTGTGGCTGGCGCGCTGATTGCGGCCACACGGCGCGACTTGCCGCTCAACCGACGCGCGAACCATGTGTTGGTCGCGTTCGCCGCCGTCTTCCCCGTATTGTTGGCGATGGTCGCACATCCTGCCTTCTACAATGGCTTGCGCCATTTTATTTTCTTGGTCCCGCCTTTCGCGGTACTCGGCGGCCTCGCAGGTGCATGGCTTTTCGAGAGAGCTCGCCCGTTGGGAAAAGCGGTGAGCGCGGCACTCATCGCTGTCTTCGTTGGCGGACTGGCGCTACCTGTAAGCGACATGGTGCGTCTGCACCCCTATCAGTACACGACATTCAACTGGGCATCCGGCGGCGTGCGCCTGGCGCACGACAACTACATGCTTGATTACTGGGGGTTGGCGTTCAAGCAGGCTGGCGAGGCCTTGCGTGCCAAGCTCGATGCGATGCATCTGGAAGCACCGGCAGGCCGACGCTGGACTGTCGAGATCTGCGGCCCGCAGCGGCCGGCGGACGTGGCACTCGGGCCTAAATTCGAAACCACCTGGGACCGCAAGCTCGCCGACTTCGCGATGATGCTTGGCACGTACTATTGCCGCGACTTAACTGCCCCGGTATTGGTCGAAATCAACCGTGAGGGCGTTGACTATGCCCGCGTCTACGATATACGCGGGCGCCTAGTGCCGAACTTGCTCACGGAGCCTCCGCCCTAAGCGGTCATCAGTGCTCCTCCTCCCCCAGCACGTCAGCGGCGATTCGGTGCGCTTCGTTGGCGGCCGGGATGCCGCAATACAGGGCCAAAAGCAGCAGCACTTCCTGAATTTGCTCGGCTGTGCAGCCGTTTTTTAGCGCGCCCTTCAGATGCACACGTAATTCGTTCGGATATCCGGCCGCCGCCATCATCGCCACCATCGCGAGAGACTTTACCGCCGGCGGTAGCGCCGAGCGCTGCCACACATCGCCATAGGCGTAGGCGTTGATGATGTGCTGTAACGGCTTGCCGAAATTGCCGAACGCGTTCATGCGCTTGTCCACCGTTTCGCGGCCGAACATTTCGACGCGCAGCTTCAGCCCGCGCTCGTAGAGCTCCTTGTCGTCCATAGCTCGTTTCCTTCTGTGACCTTCGCCCGATTGCCGTTAGCGCGCAGGCTTGTCTAGTATGCGCCGCCTATGAAGTTTCGTCCCCCCAGCCCGCCCGAATGCCCATGATCGATGCCGCCGTGATCGGCCTCGGCCGATGGGGAAAAAATATCGTCGAGGCAGTGCAAGGTAAAAGCAAGCGCTTGCACTTCATCCGCGGGGTCAGCAAGGAGCCCGAACTGCTTCGCGATTTCGCGGCCGCCAAAGGCCTTGAATTGTCGACCGAGCTCGAAGAGGCGGTTGCCGACCCCAGCGTTCAGGCGGTTTTCCTCGCAACCCCGCATTCCCTGCATGTGCAGCAGATCTCCACGGTGGCTGCGGCCGGCAAGCCGGTCTGGTGCGAGAAGCCACTGGCTCTGACACGCGTGGAAGCCGAGCGTGCCATTGCTGCCACGCAAAAAGCTGGCGTGCCATTTGCGCTCGGCAACAACAAACGCTGCTTTCCGTGCATGCGCGAGTTCGAGCGCGTGGTCGCCGAAGGCACACTCGGTGAAATCCTGCACATCGAAGGCAACTTCAGCAACGAGCATTCGACGCGGGTGAAAGGCGGCTGGCGTGATGACCCGCGCGAGTCGCCGGGCGGCGGCATGACTGGCGCGGGCCTGCATGTGCTCGACGCCTTTGTGAATCTGGCCGGGCCGATCGCCAAGGTCGATGCGCACGTCTATTCGCAAAAGCCACCACCCGATCCGCGTGATGCGGCGGCAGCGATGGTGCAGTTCGAAAGCGGCGCGACCGGCCTGCTCGCGACTGTGCGGGCGGTGCCAATGTTCTGGCGGATACATGTGTTCGGCACAAAAGGTTCCGCCGAAGCGCGCGAGGAAACTTCGCTCACCGTCGCGCTGATGGGCAGACAACCCGAAATAAAAATTTATTCGCCAACAGATTCGCTCGGGGTTTTGCTGGAAGCCTTTGCCGAGACCGTCGAAACCGGCAAGCCGTTTCCGGTTTCCACCGCGGATATGCTGGATGTGGTTGGCGCATTCGAGGCGATCATCCAGTCAATCGGTGAAGGCAAGCCAGTTATGGTAACACGTCCCTAGTCACTATTGTTGTGGAATCCCGGCAGCTTCGCGCACTGCGTTCCAACGCTTGTATTCGGCGGCCATGAACTCTCCGAACACCTGTGGCGTGGATGTCTTGACCACCACACCTGCTGCAACCATGCGTTGGCGCACGCTTTCGTCCGCGAGGCTTTCGTTGAGGGTCTTGTTCAATTTCACAATCACCGGCGTCCGGGTGCCGTGCGGTACGAACAGACCGTACCAAGTGGTTACATCGTAGCCCGGGAGCACACCGGACTCCACCGCGGTCGGAACATTCGGCACAGCCGGAAAGCGATCCTTACCGGTCACGGCCAGCGCCTTGAGCTGACCGGACTGCACGTGACCGATTAGCGCTGACACCGTGTCGAACAATACATCGGCATGCTTGCCGAGCGTCGCGTTGATAGCTTCCGGCGAAGTCTTGAATGGAACGTGCAGCAGATTAACTTTTGCTGTCTGCTTGAACATTTCACCCGCGAAATGCTGAGTGGCGGCAAAACCCGGACTTGCGAAGACAATCTTTCCGGGGTCGGCTTTTGCCGCTTCGACCAGTTCCTTCACGTTGTTGGCTGGAAAATCCGGTCGCGTGACGATCAAAAGGCTCGCGGTGGCAATCTGGCCGACCGGATCAAATGCGGTCAACGTATCGTAGCGCATATTTTTTTTAGTGACGGCGGCTATGATCTGACCAGCGGTCATGATGCCAAGCGTGTAGCCATCGGGCTCCGCATTGGCCACCGCTTCGTTACCAATGATACCGCCCGCGCCAGGTTTGTTTTCAATAACCACCGGCTTGCCGAGCTTGGCCTGCAATGAATCCGCGAGGATGCGGCCAATGATGTCCGCGCCACCCCCAGGCCCGAACGCCACGATTATGCGGATCGATTTTTGTGGCCAATCTTGTGCGTAACCCGATGGTGCGAAACTCGCGAGCAGCAAGGCCGAAGCGAGCGAGAATATCGTTTTCTTCACTGTCTTTCTCCCCAGCTCCTACGGCGGCGGACTTCCCTGATGACGGCACTGTTATCGAGATCGGATTCTCCGGCGCGCACGCATGCTTCGAGCATGTCAGCATGCACTTCGAGCATGGAAAGCTTTTGCCCAACGCTGGCAGCCTGATCGAGCATCAGGCGTACATCTTTCAACGTCTGCTTGACGCGGCCTTCCGGTGAAAAATCGCCGTGCACCATTTTTGGGCCCTTGGTTTCCATCACCCGCGAGTAGGAAGCAGAACCGCGCGCAACGTCAAGAAAGGTTGCGGGATCGAGACCAATCCGTTCGGCGAACACGAGGCCTTCGGCCAGTGCCAGCCGGTTGAGGCCGAGGATGAGGTTGACCGCGAGCTTGGCGCGGCCGCCATCGCCGATCTTGCCGACGTGAAAGCGCCGCACGAACAACGCGTCCAGCACATCTTTCATTTCCTCAGCGATGGCAAGGTCGCCGCCGATCAACGCGACTCCGGCGCCGCGGCGCACCTGATCGCTGGTGCCCGAGACGGGCACGTCTAGATAGCGGATGCCACATGGAATCAGGCGGTCGGCTAACGCCGCAACGCGGTCTGGGTCGCAAGTGCTCATGCACAATACAATTTTGTTTGAGCCATTGCCGAGCGCCGGCAGCATGTGGTTCTCGAGCACATCCTCCACCTGCTCGGTATTAAACACAGCGACGATGATGCAGCGCGCGGAATTGGCTAATTCGGCGATCGACGACGTCGGGTTGCCGCCAATTTCGGCAAGCCGCGTACGCCGTGCAGGATCGATATCGAAACCGGTGACAGGAATTTTCCTGTCAATCAGGCGTTGGGCGTATACCTCGCCCATCAGCCCGAGACCGATGATGGCAACAGGAGCGCTCATCGACAGCCGCTATGCCTGCTGCGCATGGGCAAACTCCCAATAAAGCTCGCGTGCTCTGCGATAAATCGGGCCGGGCTGTAACGGGCGCTCGTCGATGCGGTTGACCGGCATTACTTTGGAGTAGTTGCCCGAGGAGAAGATCTCGTCGGCATTCTGCACGTCGCTATAGCTGAGTGTGGTCTCGACAACGCTTACGCCGGCATCGCGTAGCAGTTTGATCACACGCTGGCGAGTGATGCCGTTGAGAAACGTACCATTCGGCGCCGGCGTAAACACGGCACCGCTCTTGCCGATGAAAATATTGGCGGTGGCGAGCTCGGCCACGTTGCCGAGCAAGTCGAGCACAACGCAGTTGCCAAAGCCGCGCGCATTCGCCTCAATCAGTGCGCGCGCGTTATTTGGATAGAGGCAGCCGGCCTTGGCATTGATCGGCATGCATTCGAGGCTCGGCTTGCGGTAAGGCGATAGCGTAACCGAGAATCCTTCCGGCTTGCGCATGGGTGCTTCGTAGACGCTCAGACACCATTTAGTGGACTCAGGATCGGGCGCGACCAGCAGCGGACCGCCGCGCTCGGCCCAATACATGGGGCGGATATAAAGCGCAGCGTCCTTATCGAAACGCTTGATGCCGTCGCGCGTAAGTCCCATCCAAGTCTCTTCCGATACCGCCGGCTTGAGATGCATGGTTTCAGCCGAAGCGTTCACCCGCGCGCAATGCAGATCGAGGTCAGGTGATACGCCTTCAAAGGTGCGGGCGCCGTCGAACACCGAAGAGCACAGCCACGCGGCGTGATCCCGCACACCCATGATTGGGACGTTGCCCTCGTGCCAGTTTCCTTCATAAAACGTCCAGGTCTTCGACAAACTTTGTGCCAGAGCCATTCACCCATTCCCCATTGCGGTAGCCGCACGTCACCTTTGCGTTGGCCACCAACCTTTGCAACCATAGCGCATGATCCCCAAAAGTGGACGCTGAAAAGATTATGCGCGAAACAAAGTCTGTCCCGGAGGATACCATGACATCAATCTTCGTCTTCGATGCCTATGGCACGCTTTTCGACGTGCATGCGGCCATCGCGCGTCACCGCGCCCAGGCGGGCTCCGATGCCGACCGTGTCTCAGCGATCTGGCGGACCAAGCAGCTCGAATACAGTTGGACGTTGACGCTCGCCGGGCATTACACGGATTTCTGGGTGCTCACGGAGCGCGCGCTCGACTATGCACTGGCGTTGACACCCAGTGTAGACAAATCGCTCAAGCGAGCGCTGCTAGACTCCTACTTTAAGCTCGATGCTTTTCCTGATGCGCGGGCGGCCCTTAAGACGCTGAAAGCGAAGGGCCACAGAACCGGCATTTTGTCGAACGGCTCGCCCGCCATGCTCAAGGCTGCCGTCGACGCCGCCGCCATTGGCGCCGATCTCGATGCAGTTCTTTCAGTGGACACATTGAAAATGTTCAAACCGCGCCCTGAGGTGTACGGGCTCGTCACCGATCACTTCAAGTGCGGGCCCGCCGATGTCGCCTTCGTCTCGTCGAACCGCTGGGATGTGATGGCTGGCATCTCCAACGGCTTCCGCGGCCTTTGGGTTAACCGCACCAACATGCCGGATGAATATCAGGACTTCCCGCCAGCGCGCACACTCAGTGATCTCGGCGGGCTGATGCAGGAGACCTAGCACTTTCGTCGCATTTTTAGACTGGCGTGATCGCGTTCTCCGACCTATATGCGGCTGCGCCCCTCCTCAACCGCCGTTCCCATGCAATCGATTATTTCCGTCAAAAACCTGTCGAAGAGCTACGCGTCCGGTTTTCGGGCTCTTGACGGAATCAATCTCGATATCCGCCGCGGCGAAATCTTCGCCCTGCTCGGACCCAACGGCGCCGGCAAGACTACGCTCATCGGTATCATCTGCGGCATATTGGTGCCGAGCCAAGGCAAGGTCACAGTTGACGGCCACGATATCCTTACCAATTACCGCGCCGCCCGTTCGTTGATCGGGCTTGTCCCACAGGAATTGCACACTGACGCCTTCGAGAGCGTGTGGGCGACCGTTTCTTTCAGCCGAGGCCTATTCAACAAGCCGAAGAACCCCGGCTACATCGAAAAAGTGCTGCGCGCGCTATCCCTGTGGGACAAGAAAGACAACAAGATCATGACGCTGTCGGGCGGCATGAAGCGCCGCGTGCTAATTGCCAAGGCACTATCGCACGAACCGCAAATTCTCTTTTTGGACGAACCGACCGCCGGCGTCGACGTCGAACTTCGAAAGGACATGTGGCAGGTCGTGCGCGATCTGCGCGATTCAGGCGTCACCATCATCCTCACGACGCATTACATCGAGGAAGCGGAGGATATGGCTGACCGCATCGGCGTCATCAACAAAGGTGAGATCATCCTCGTTGAGGACAAGGCTGAGTTGATGCGCAAGCTTGGAAAGAAGCAGTTGACGTTGCAGCTCAATCAGACACTCACGATGATTCCGCCAGAGCTCTCTGCCTTTAAGCTCTCAATTGGCGAAGACGGGCACACCCTCATTTATGACTACGACACCAAGGCCGAGCACACGGGCGTAACGACGCTTCTTGGTGAGCTGTCGCGCGCAGGCTTGCGGATCCGCGATCTTCAAACGACACAAAGCTCGCTGGAAGATATTTTCGTCGGATTGGTGAGCGACAGACGATGAACCTGAGAGCCGTCAACGCGATCTACACCTTCGAGATGGCGCGCACTGGTCGCACCATCTGGCAGAGCATTGTCTCACCGGTGCTCTCGACCTCGCTCTATTTTGTAGTGTTCGGTGCGGCCATCGGCTCGCGCATTACCGAGATTGAGGGCGTTTCCTATGGCGCCTTTATTGTGCCTGGGCTGATCATGCTGACGCTGCTGACGCAGAGCACGATGAACGCTTCCTTCGGTATCTATTTTCCGCGCTTTACTGGGACGATCTACGAAATCCTGTCGGCGCCTGTATCACCGTTCGAGATAGTTATCGGCTACGTGGGCGCAGCTGCGACGAAGTCGATCATTCTCGGCATGATTATTCTGGCGACGGCCTGGCTGTTCGTCCCATTGCACATCGCGCATCCGTTCTGGATGGCGACATTTCTCGTCCTGACAGCGGCGACCTTCAGCCTGCTCGGCTTCATCATCGGCATTTGGGCAGAGGGTTTCGAAAAACTCCAAATCGTCCCGCTGCTGATCATCACACCGCTGACATTCCTTGGTGGTACATTCTATTCGACCAGCGTGCTGCCGCCGCTCTGGCAGAAGATCGCGCTTTT
Organism: Pseudolabrys sp.; assembly: GCA_049802775.1. Taxonomy (GTDB): domain Bacteria; phylum Pseudomonadota; class Alphaproteobacteria; order Rhizobiales; family Xanthobacteraceae; genus Pseudolabrys. The sequence goes on from JBARNC010000502.1 coordinate 18,807, forward strand.
CAATCCGGTGGTGTACTTGATCAGCGGATTCCGTTGGAGCTTTTTTGAGATTTCCGATGTAAGTCACGGCGTCAGTGTCGGCATGACATTGCTTTTCCTTGTCATCTGTCTTGCTACGGTCTGGTGGATGTTCAAAACTGGATACAAACTTAAGAAATAGACCGGACTTGCAATCACCGCGGCGCTCTCATCATCAGCAGTCGCTCAGGGTGTGGTCACTCAGAAAAGCATCTCCTTGCCGATGGCGCTGACGATAGCCAATGCCTTGATTGCCAAGTGTCAGAGCATGAGATGATTTCGGTTTCGGTGTTCGACCGCGGCGGCCTAGCGCTGGTGATGCTGCGCGATGAGGGCGCCAGCCTCCACACAGCCGAAAGCAGCCATCACAAGGCTTACACGGCGCGCAATTTTCGCCAGCCGTCGGCCGCGATTGTCAAACGCATCCCGACCAGCCTGCTGCTGCCGGCTTCAAGGAATATACGCGCGTGGTTGCACTTGCGGGCGGCCTACCGATCAAGGCCGGGATCGGTGAGTCGGGTCCGCCCGGTAAGGATGACGAGTGCGCACACACCGGAATCGACAAGGTCGCCGACCAGCTGAGGTAGGCTCGGCTAGCCGACTGACAACGCGTTGAGGATGCGGGCCCAGCTCCTGATGCCCTTGTGGTAACACTTCAAGTCGAACTTCTCGTTTGGCGAATGCACCCGGTCGTCGTCCAGCGCGAAGCCGACGAGTAAGGAATCCATGCCGAGCACGTTCTTGAAATCGGCCACGATCGGAATCGAACCCCCAGCCCCGACGGCCACGGCCTTATGTCCCCATTCTTCGGCGAGCACAGCCCGCGCCTTGCTGAGCGCAGGATTGTCGAACGAAAGCTGGATCGGCGGCGCCAGCCCGAAGTTGCCGAAGTCGACCCTGCAGTCGGCGGGTAGCTGCGCCCGCACAAAGGCGCGGAAGGCGTCCCGGATCTTCTCGGGATCTTGCTCACCTACGAGCCGGAAGGAAACCTTCGCGCTGGCCTCGCCGGGAATGACGGTCTTGGCGCCCTCACCGGTGTAGCCGCCGATGATGCCGTTGATCTCGGCGGTCGGGCGCGTGGTGACCATTTCGATCAGCATACGGTCGTGTTCGCCGGCCGGCTTTTTCAAGCCGATGGGTCCAAGAAACTTCTCGGCCGTCAGGTCGAGGCCTTTCAGATCGGCCTTGATATCCGCAGGCAGGTCCTTCACGCCATCGTAGAAGCCCGGGATGGTGACGCGTCCCTTGTCGTCCCACATCTCTCCCAAAATTTGTGACAGTAACCGTAGCGGGTTCTGCGCCGCACCACCGAACACGCCGGAATGCAGATCCCTGTCGGCACAAGTGATCTTCACGTCCTCATAAACCAGTCCCCGCAGCGAGGTGGTCACGGCCGGCGTCTTCTGGTCCCACATGGCGGTGTCGCAAACGAGAGCCAGGTCCAGCTTGAACTCAGGGGCATTGTCACGGACGAAGCGGAACAGATTTTTGGAACCGCATTCTTCCTCTCCTTCGATAATCATAGTAACCGGCAGCGGTAGCTTGCCGGTGACGGCCTTGAATGCACGACAAGCCTCGATGAAGGTCATCGCTTGGCCCTTATCGTCACAGGCCCCGCGCGCGACGATTATCTTGCGGCCATCCGGCAACATTTCGATGCGCGGTTCGAACGGTGGCGTCTTCCATAGATTCAAAGGGTCGACCGGCTGTACGTCATAGTGTCCGTAGAATAGTACGCGCGCGCCTACCGCGCCGTTCGACTTGCCGACCACCACCGGGTGGCCGGCGGTGGGGCGGACAGTAGCCTCGAAGCCGATCGATTTGAGATCGGCCGCGACATGCTCGGCAGCCGCCCGACACTGGTCTTTGAACGCCGGATCTGTCGAAATCGAAGCGATCCGCAACAGGGCGAACAATCGTTCTACACTTTGGTCGATATCATGATCGATGCGGCTCAGAACCGCGTCGAGGGTCTTCATGAGGAACTCCTTACGGGCAGGAGTCCGAAGCTAGCAACGCCGCCCCAAGCTGAAAAGAAGCGTCAACGCTGGGTCGGCTTGCCAAAGCCGTCCTGTTTTGACATGGCGATGAGAGGCGCTGCCCTCGTCGAGAGCCGTTGGCTGCCATGCCCAGCGACAATCCCGCATGGTGAACTAGCGGGTCGATCCGGACTAGTCGGTATATCCTTCTTCTTGCAGGGTTTTTAAGTATACACGGCCTGACAAGGCTACCAACCTGGCAATTCTACGGACGGCAAAACTACGAATATTGATCAGGTGAACAAGCGAATTGCCGCTGCCACAGTTCGCCGGTATGCGTCGCAGCGGTCCCACCAACTCCAGATAGCGTGCGGGAACCCGTGGGGACACATTGCAGAGCACTGGTGTCATGCAGTGCGAATCATTTCGCTTGACAAGGGTGCGGCGACAGCCGCGACGCGGCGTCGATCAAACACAAATGAGACTGCGGCACGCTTGTCAGCGACGAAATCGGCGTTCAATATGATTGCAATTCCGCCACAAGTGCGGGGGCGTGAGGAAATCATGGATGAGCTGATCGGACGTCTCGTCGCCAATGTCGGCGTCGAACGAAGTGCCGCTGAAAAGGCGGTTATCATTATCCTCGACTTCCTCCGCAAGGAGGGACCAACCGATAAGGTGGAAACCCTAATCGACGGACTTCCTGGGGCGGAAGCCTTGCTAGCGAACCAGTCCGAAGCCGGCGGCGGCATGTTCTCCATGGGTGGCATCATGGGTGCCGGTACCAAAATGATGGCGGCAGGACTGAGCATGGGCCAAGTGCAGGGCGTTACCCGCGAAATCATCGCCTACGCCCGCGAAAAAATCGGCGACGATGCCGTCGGAGAAATCGTTGGTGCGATTCCGGGGTTAAGTCAGTTCGTTTGAACCGTTTGACGACGAAGGCAGACATAAGAAAAGGCGGAGAAGGCGCGGATGTCCTATCCCATCACCGATATCGAAGGGATCGACGGCGATGTTGCCGTGGCTCTCAAGTCGGTGGGAATTAGATCGACCGACCGTCTGCTCGAGGCCGCTCGCACGGTAAAGGGACGTAAGGCGCTTGCCGAGAAAACCGGGTTCGACGAGAAGCAGTTATTGTGCTGGGCCAACGTCGCCGACCGCATGCGCATCAAGGGCGTCCGCACGGAATATGCGGAACTGCTGCAGGCTGCCGGCGTCGATACCGTGAAAGAGCTCAAGTATCGAAATCCGTCCAATCTCGCCAAGGCGATGGCCGATGCTAACAAGAAGCGCAAGCTGGTTCGTCTGCTGCCATCGGAAAAGGTGGTCAAACGCTGGATCGAGAACGCCAGACTTTTGCCGCTGAAAATCACCTATTGAGAGATAGGCCGCCCTCCTTCGGGGTCGGCGCTTCGCGCCGCACCTCAGGATAACGGGGCGCGGCCGGCTTGACAGCCCAGCGCCGACCGAGCAAAGCGACCGGCATGGAAAGCGTTCGTACCCTCGAGAAATCCGTCGGAACCGAGCCAAAATCCGCTTCCAACGCACTTTCGGCGCTGTTTTCGCTCGGGCGCCCGCTGGTCATGGGCATCCTCAACGTAACCCCGGATTCCTTCTCGGACGGTGGCCAGTTCCTCGACGCTGGTGCGGCCATTGCTCATGCCAGCAAAATGGTCCAGCAGGGTGCGGATATCCTGGACATCGGTGCGGAGTCGACGCGACCCTATGGTGGTGCAGTCCCAGTATCGGTGGACGACGAAAAAGCGCGGCTCACGTCTGTCTTACCGGAGGTGGTCAAGCTCGGCTTGCCGGTATCGATCGACACCATCAAAGCTTCTATTGCAGCCTGGGCGCTCGACCAAGGCGCCGTCATCATCAACGATGTCTGGGGCCTGCAGCGCGATCCCGATATGGCACCGCTGGTCGCCAAACGCGGCGTATCGGTGATCGTGATGCACAACCGCGACGCTGCCGACGCTAGGATCGACATCGTCGCTGATATGATGGCCTTCTTTTCCCGCTCTCTGGAGATCGCAGCTCGCACGGGCATCGCACGTGAGAGAATAGTGCTCGACCCCGGCATCGGCTTTGGCAAGACGCCAGAGCAGAGCATCGTTTGCCTCGCACGGCTTGCGGAGTTCAAGTGCTTCGACTTGCCGCTTCTGGTCGGTGCCTCGCGCAAACGCTTCATCAGCACGGTGACGCCGTCGGCACCGGACGAGCGGATTGGCGGCTCGATCGCCGCCCATCTGCTAGCGGTCCAAAAAGGCGCGGCGATTGTGCGCGCCCATGACGTTGCAGAAACCGTGCAGGCGCTACGGGTGGGTGCCGAGATCGAGGTAGTGCAATGACCGACCGCATTTTCATCCGTGACCTCGCACTTCACGCCTATCACGGAGTAATGGCGCACGAGGCCAAGGTCGGGCAGACTTTCACCATCGATCTCGATCTGGAAATCGACCTGTCAGCCGCTGCCCGCTCGGACAAGGTCATGGATACTGTCTCCTACGACAAGGTGGTCGATTGCGCGAGCGCCGCATTCTGTACGCAGCGCTTCCGTTTGATCGAGGCCGCTGCCGGACGAGTGGCCGACGCGGTACTAGCTGCTTTTCCGCGCGTGCGGTCTGTACGGGTCACGATCCACAAGCCGCACGCTCCCATTGCTGCTACCTTCAATGACGTCGGCGTGACGCTGGTGCGGAGCCGCCATGGTTGAGGCGCTGCTCGCGCTTGGCGGCAATGTGGGAAACAGCCGCGCTATTCTCGGCCGGGCTATAAATCTGCTTTGCGACGGCGAGGAGGTGCGGTTGACAGCGCGTTCGTCCGACTACCGCACTCCCCCTTGGGGCTTCAAGTATCAGCCACACTTCGTGAATCTTGCGATCGCCGTCGAGACCACGCTCAACCCCCATGAACTGCTAGCGCGCGCGCAAGACATCGAACTGCGGCTCGGCCGAGATCGCACCAATGAAAAGCGCAATGGCCCGCGCACTGCCGATATCGACATAATTGCGTATGATGATGTGACTTTGAGCGAACCCAACTTGACGCTGCCGCATCCGCGGTTGTTTGAGCGCGCCTTCGTATTGGTGCCGCTGGCCGAAATCGCTGGAGATCGGATGATCGCCGGGCGTCGCGTGGACAAGGCCGCCGAGGCCGCCGATGCAGGCGGTATCTATCGGCTGCCCTAGCCGCTCTGCCGGACAGGTATGCAACTTGCTTTAACTCAATGGCCCGATGGTGCCGACTGTGCCATTTTGCTTGCATGACTGACGAGCTCTCCCTCGCCGCCGAATTCCCGCCGACGACCGAATCGGAATGGCGAACGCTGGTCGAGGCCACCCTTAAAGGTGCTGCATTCGATAAGCGATTGGTCAGCCAGACCCATGACGGGCTACGCATCGAGCCGCTCTATGCGCGCGCAGCAGGCGCGAAGCCGGTCGGCGGTCGGCCGGCCGGTGCGGCCTGGACCGTGATGCAGCGAATCGACCACCCCGATCCGAAGGCTGCCAACGTGCAGGCTTTGCACGACCTGGAAAACGGCGCGACCGGGCTGACTCTGGTATTCGCCGGCTCGCTAAACGCCAATGGCTACGGACTCGATGCTTCGCCGGAGACGCTGGCGCGCGTCCTTGACGGCGTGGCGCTAGACGCGGGCATTACCATCGATTTCAACCTGAGCCCTGCGACGCGCACGGCCGTGCAACTATTCGCAGGCCTGGTGAAGAACCGCGAGCTTGCACCTTCATCGATCGACTTCCGTGCGAGCCTCAATCCCATCGGCGGCTTTGCCGCAACCGGCGCCAGCCCGAAGCCGTGGCGTGAATTGTCGAAGGTTTTCGCGGGCGGCGTGACCGACCTCGCCGAGCAGGGCTATTGTGGGCCTTTCGCGGTCGCCGACGGGCGTATCATCCACAATGCCGGCGGATCGGAAGCGCAGGAACTCGCCTTCGCGCTTGCAGCCGCAGTGGATTGTCTGCGCGCGCTCGAAACGGCCGGCGTGGCGCTCGGTGCCGCGCGCGGCATGATCTATTTCCGCCTTGCCGCCGACGCCGATGAATTCCTCACCATCGCGAAATTCCGCGCCATCCGGAAACTCTGGGCGCGCGTCGAACAGGCCTGTGGCCTTGCGCCGAAACCGGTGACGGTCGCAGCCGAAACCGCATGGCGTATGCTGACGAAGCGCGATCCTTACGTGAACATGCTGCGCACCACGATCGCGGTTGCCGCCGCTGGACTTGGCGGCGCCGACAATATTGCCGCGCTTCCGCATACCGCCGCTATCGGTCTGCCCGATGCTTTTGCGCGCCGGGTCGCGCGTAACGCGCAGCTTATTCTGCTTGAGGAATCCAATCTGGCGAAGGTTGCCGACCCCGCCGCTGGGTCCGGCGCCATCGAGGACCTGACCGCCAGACTCTGCGCTGCCGCATGGTCGCAGTTTCAGGCTTACGACAAGGCGGGGGGCGCGTGGGCAGCACTTGAGCAGGGCGTCATCCAGCGCGAGGTCGCCGCCGTGCGCGAAAAGCGGCAAGCTGCCGCCGCGCGCCGCAGGGACGCAATTACTGGCACCAGCGACTATGCAAATTTGCACGAAGAGGTCGCGCGCGTGCTTGATGTTGCACCCGTCGCCCCGCCGAAAGAGAGCGGCGCGGCCGCCACGATCAAGCCGTTACCGAGCATTCGTCTCGCTGAACCGTTCGAAGCATTGCGCGACTCCGCTGACCGGGCGTTCCGAAAATCCGGCGTGCGGCCGAAGGTGTTTCTAGCCAATCTCGGCACGCCGTCGGACTTCACCACGCGCGCGACCTTCGCCAAGAATTTCTACGAGGCCGGCGGCATCGAGGCGCTGAGTAATGACGGGTTCAAAAGCCGCAACGAAATGATAGCTGCATTTAAATCCTCGGGCGCTAAGCTCGCCTGCATATGCTCGTCCAACAAAGTCTATGAAAGCCAAGCTACAGACACCGCGAAAGCGCTGACCGCCGCCGGCGCCATCATCGGACTCGCCGGCCGTCCCGGCGACAATGAGACCGCGTGGCGGCAGGCGGGGGTCAAGACATTCGTATTTTTGGGCTGCGACGCGCTTTCGACCTTACGCGGGACCCATGATATTCTGGGATTGAAATGAGCCAGATTCCGAATTTCGCTGCCGTCGATTTCGCTAACGTCGGCTTGCCCGCCGACAAGCAGGTGTCCGCGGCCTGGACGACGCCGGAAGGCATCGCGGTCAAGCCGCTTTATGGCGAGACCGATCTCACTGGGCTTGATTTCCTTGACACCTACCCTGGCAAGCCGCCGTTCCTGCGCGGGCCCTACCCCGCGATGTATGCGGCACAGCCCTGGACAATCCGGCAATATGCCGGCTTCTCGACCGCCGAGGATTCCAACGCTTTCTATCGTCGCAATCTTGCCGCGGGGCAGAAGGGCCTCTCAATAGCCTTCGATCTCGCCACCCACCGCGGCTACGACAGCGATCATCCACGCGTTTCCGGCGACGTCGGCATGGCGGGCGTCGCAATTGATTCCATTTACGACATGCGCACGCTGTTTTCGGGCATCCCGCTCGACCAGATGAGCGTGTCGATGACCATGAACGGCGCGGTGCTGCCCGTGCTCGCGCTTTACATTGTTGCAGCAGAGGAACAGGGCGTGCCGCACGAGAAGCTCTCGGGCACGATTCAGAACGACATCCTTAAAGAATTCATGGTGCGTAACACCTATATCTATCCGCCCGGACCGAGCCTGCGAATCATTTCCGACATTTTTGCCTACACCTCAGCGGAAATGCCAAAATTCAATTCGATTTCGGTGTCCGGCTATCACATGCAGGAAGCGGGCGCGACGCAGGACCTCGAGCTCGCATATACGCTCGCTGATGGCGTTGCATATGTGCGCGCCGGACTGAAGGCTGGGCTCACCGTCGATCAGTTCGCGCCGCGTATCTCTTTCTTCTGGGCGATCGGCATGAACTATTTCATGGAGATCGCCAAGCTGCGCGCCGCTCGATTGCTGTGGGCGAAACTGATGAAGCCGTTCAACCCGGGGGACGCGCGCTCACTGTCGCTACGCACTCATTGCCAAACCTCAGGCTGGTCGCTAGCGGCGCAGGACGTGTTCAACAATGTTGCCCGCACAACGATCGAGGCGATGGCGGCAACCCAAGGCCAGACCCAGTCGCTGCATACCAATGCGCTCGACGAAGCACTCGCGTTGCCGACCGATTTTTCCGCTCGTATCGCGCGCAATACACAGATCGTTCTCCAACAGGAAGCGGGCGCCACCCGCATCGTCGATCCTTGGGGCGGCTCTTATTACGTCGAACGCTTGACCTACGAACTCGCACGGAAAGCTTGGGGCCATATCGAAGAAGTCGAGGCGCTCGGCGGCATGGCTAAGGCAATCGAAGCCGGCATTCCCAAGCTGCGCATCGAAGAAGCCGCCGCTAAAACGCAGGCCCGCATCGATGCGGGTGCCCAATCGGTGATCGGCGTCAACAAGTATCCGCCAACCGACGAGGCGCCAATCCAGGTGCTCAAGATCGACAATTCCGCTGTGCGTGCCCGTCAGATCGAGAAGCTTCAACGCTTGAAAGCCGAGCGCGATCCGGCCGCCTTGCAGGAGGCACTCGACGCACTCACGCGCGCGGCTGACCGTGGCAACGGCAATCTCCTGGCGCTTGCCATCGACGCCGCACGCGTGAAGGCGACTGTCGGCGAAATTTCATCGGCGTTGGAAAAGGTTTTCGGCCGTCACCGCGCCGAGATCAAAGCGATCACCGGAGTTTACAAGCGGGAGGTCGGCATGACCGGCGCCGTCGAACGTGTGCGCACCGCCGTGGAGGCATTTGAGGCCGCTGAGGGTCGCCGCCCGCGCCTGCTGGTCGCCAAGATCGGGCAGGACGGCCACGACCGTGGCCAGAAGGTGATCGCCACTGCCTTCGCCGATCTCGGCTTCGACGTCGACATTGGGCCCTTGTTCGCGATGCCTGCAGAAGCTGCGCGGCAAGCGGTCGAGAACGATGTGCATATTCTCGGGGTCTCTTCACTCGCCGCCGCACACCTGACGCTGGTGCCGGAATTGAAAGCCGAACTTGCCAAGCAAGGCCGCGACGACATCATGATTGTGGTCGGCGGCGTGGTACCAGCACAAGATTACGAAGCGCTGATGCAGGCCGGAGCCGAGGCGATCTTTCCGCCGGGCACGGTGATCGCGGAGGCCGCCGAGAAACTCCTCAAGAACCTCAATAAACGCCTCGGACACGGCAAAGAGGCCGCGGAGTGAGACGATCGGTCGCCCGCGCGACCGCAGCCGCGTTTTGCGCGCTATCGTTATCAGGCTGCGTTGATTCCGCGGGCCCGATCTTGCCGGACGCCAAGCCTTTATTCGGAGAGCGTTTGCGGCTCCAGTTCTACGCATTGAAACAAGAGGCGATGCAAGCGTTTGAGATTGTTAGCTGGTTTGGCTTTTTGCCAACGCCACAAAATCAAGTAGCAAGCAAGTAGTAAGCGGGCCAAAGAAGCGTCGCCAATCCGAGCATGTTCATTAGTGGCCTTGTTCAAGGG
>JBARNC010000503.1:0-46426 GCA_049802775.1 Pseudolabrys sp.
CAGAAAACTTGATTGGCGATCGCGCTTACGACAGCGATCCACTGGACGACGAATTGCGACGAGATGGCATTGAGATGATCGCGCCGCATCGCTGCAACCGCAGCAAGCCGCCCACGCAAGATCGGCGCCGGCTAAGCCGCTACATGCGACGCTGGCTCGTCGAGCGCTTCTTCGCCTGGATCCAATGGCAGCGCCGCATCCTGGTCCGGTGGGTACTTCCTCGGCTTCGTCCAGCTCGCCGGCCTCGTTATCCTCTTCAGGCGATTTTGAGATAGGTTCTAGTCAATTTTCTAGGCCGTGGGGGCCTGGGCGTGAAGTACGTCACGCATCCTTCGGGCTAGTCTCGTCGCACGGTGCATCGGAACGCACTGAGACTGGAAGGAGAATCCAGATGGCCAAGTTGGTAGGCGTATGGAAATTTGACTGGGACAAATACAGCCCCGACGATCTCGTGCAAAAAGACGACAGTTTTCAGTTAGGGCCAGCACTCCTCCCGGCTCTAGTGAAAACCGGCCGCGCTACCACTTGCGGTGCTCGCGTTCGGCTGCGTCGGCCGCGATCAGGATCAAGCAGACCAGGCCGAGCGTAACGGCGGCCAGCAGCTGTGCCAAGTTAGCTTCGTGCCGGTAGCGGAATGCCTTCAAATTCATCGACGCTACTTGCAATGAGGCTCTCCCGCCTTGCTTTTGTCACACGGTGATGGCGGGCTACCCCCTGCCACTGAAGATTGAGGGGGTAAAGATGCCAACATCGTATTCCTCGCAAGGCTCACCTCAATATATTGAACGCAATGTAGTGACGGAGTGGCCTCGCGGGCCTCGCCCCCCAGCGTGAAGAACGACCAGTTCACGGGCAAAAGGCGATCGATTGGAAGGCCACTATTCGGCACCCTTACCCGCTTAACCATTGCAGTTCTGATCGGCGTGGGCGCTACGTTGGCCTGGCAATACCATGGCGATGAAGCGAAGGAGATGGCCAGGACTTGGGCTCCATCGCTGGCTTGGTTGTTGCCCGTCTCGACGACGTCCACTGAAGGTCAGGAGTCCACCGTCGCAACGTCTGCTGAGTTGGTGCAACAGATTAAGCCCCTGACGCTCGATCTCGCCATCGTGCGGCAATCAACGCAAACAATAATGTTCCAAGTATTTTGTCGATCGGCCCTGTCACTGCGTTGACACCTCGTACGTCGGTCTCACTCACATCATGCGCCGCCCAGCGCGGATGATCTTGGTGTGAAGCCTATTTCAATTTCGGATCAGAGGCTTCCGCGGCATGCGTCAACGCGTGTTCAAGGGCCGCGAGCACAGAGATTGTTATTTTTTCAGCGTCAGTCTCTCGCCGTCCTTCGTCCTTCGGATTTTTGATCCATGCGCTGCGTTCCATGTGTAATGCTTTCACCAATTCGTGCGCATCGATGTCTGCAAGTTTCATGTGATCCCCCAAAGTGCTCCGGTTAAATTTCAATTTATATCACAGAGCGATATCGGACGGCGGGCAGGGCCTGCGTATTTGGCCTCAATTAGGTTCGGAGGACACACCTCAACAGGACCGCCTAAACGCCTTTCATCCCGCACCCAAGCAATAAACCGACATACGCGGCCATCGCAGTCCAGAAGCCGACTTGGCTATTTTGCGGGAAGGCCATGACAAAGACTGTGGCGCAATAACGGCAAGGAACAAGCGTGACGACAAAGACAATTTGCGTTGGCGCCATTCAGTGCAGGCATTTTTGCCCCAATCTGAAAAAGCCTGCGGAAGCTGAACAACTGGCACCGCGCCAGCCGGTCATTGTCAAGGCTGCAGTGCGGCGGATCGGCCGCGCCGTTGGCTTCAGGCACGGTTTTCGAATGCGCGCTTGAGACAGGCCATTCCGGGATCGCCTGCACGGCCAATCACGCCCATGAGCGTGATCCATTCTTCGTCAGAAGCCTCGGCGGCATAGCGCTGTACCGCGGCCCTCGCATAAGCAGCGAGATCAAGCCCTTCGGACTCGGCGCGCTCACGCATTGCCGCAAGCAAGCGAAGATCGCCGACACCGAGAATGATCTCGGCCGCCTCGCCTCCATCGTTCAACTGGGCCAATACGTCACCAAGCATCATGGTTGCCCTCAGTGCACGCGCAGCGCGTCAGCGCCAGCGATCTCGATGCCTTCGATTTTCGCTGCCGATACCAGGCGCGCGACATACTGCGCATCGGCCCGTCGCCGCACCCTTTCGCGCAAATAGTCGGCGATACGTTCTGACACCGCTTCGTAGGGCAGGACACGGCCATCGTGTTTGCGCTCGAGCCGGATGATATGGAAGCCGTAACGGGTGGCGACTGGTTCAGCGCAAAGCTCGCCTGGCGAAAGTGAGATGAGCGCGCGCTCAAATTCCGGCGTTGTCTGGCCCTCGGTGATCTGGCCGAGATTGCCGCCCTGCTCCGCGGATGGGCATCGCGAATAGACCTTGGCAAGCGCCGCAAAGCACTCCTGACTTTCCTGAAGGGTCGTCAGTACAGCGGCAGCGTCCGCGCGTGCCTGGGCGTAAGCCTCATGATTTTCAGGCAGCGCAGCAAAAAGAATATGCGAAACCTCGTAGATATCTGAGGAACGAAAGCGTGCGCTGTTCTGCTCATAGTAGCGCCGGCAAGTTTCATCATCGGGCTCGGGCACCGTAACCTCGCGTTCAACGACTGCGCGCATGAGGGCTTCGTCGTCGGTCTCGCGCCGGCCAGCCTCATCACTGATCGGATCAGGCTCAATTTGGAGGTGTCGGGCCCGTTGTAGCAGCAATTCCCTGATGACCAACGCCCTTGCCGCCTGCTGCCAGGCGGCAATCGACTTTTCCGCCGGATGATGCTGCATTTCGCGTTGGATCGCTTCGCGCGCGATCGCAATGCCATTGACGCTGACCATGACAGTTTTTCCGGCTGGGAATTGCACATGCACCGAGCAGGACATGGCGCTTACTCCGCGGGTACTGGACGTGCGCGTGAAGCGCTCGGGCGCCGGCCGTCGCTACGCACAACCTGGTAGCCGCGCCGGCCGACATACCAGATCGGCGCGCTCCAGACGTGCACCAGGCGGGTGAATGGAAAGACGAGGAAGATCGTCATGCCGAGGAATAAATGCGCCTTGAAAAGCGGATGTGCATCGGCAATGAGATCGGCAACACCTGGCTGCAAAGTAAGAATGCGCTGCGCCCAGGTCATGAACTTTACCATCTCATGGCCGTCGAGATGATTGAGCGACACGCCGATCGTGGCCAGGCCCAGGATGAGCTGCGCATAAAGCAGCAACAGGATCGCTATGTCGCCGAATGACGAAGTTGACCGGATGCGCGCATCGAACAGCCGTCGATGGATAAGGAGTGTGATACCAGTAAAGCTGAACGCGCCGGCAACGCCACCGACGACAATCGCCATCCATTGCTTGAACGTATGCGAGATGCCAACGAAATCGAATACCCAGATCGGCGTCAGCAGGCCGACGAAATGGCCGAGGAAGATGACCAAAATGCCGACATGGAACAGGTTGGAGCCCCAGGCCAGTTGCCTGCGCCGCAACAGTTGGCTGGAGCCGCTGCGCCACGTGTATTGCTCCCGGTCGAAACGGACCCAGCTGCCGAGCAGGAACACGGTCAGGCAGAGATAGGGATACCAGCCGAACACCGCGTAGTTGATCAGGTCGCGCATGGGGTTTTCCTCAGGAGCGCGGGTTGGAACGGGAAGCGGGTGAAACACCGGGCGCGGGACGCAGGCTGCCGCGGACGCGCGCAACGAGGCCATCCTTGCAGCTGTCGCTGGCACCGGGGCCGAAATTGACCGGCTCGTCCTCCCAGGCAGCGTCGAGCGCCGCGAGGTCGGTAGCGTCCGGATCAGGCAACTGAAGTAACGCCGAGACTTCATCGTCCTTCGGCTTCGCCGCGGCGAGCGCGACCAGCGCCCGAAACACCGCCTCGTAGGCCGACTGGCGCTTGCGCAGGCGCTCCGCTATCGCTGCGAAGATGTGCGCCGGCTGGCCGAGCGTGTCGCAGGCCTCCTGTGCGGGCAGCAGCGAGAGATATTCCAGGAACAGCGGCACGAAATCCGGCAGCTCGGCTGCACTCATGAAAAGGTTATGTTGCTCGTATTGCGACTTGAGATCGATCATGGCCTGGCCGCGATCGCGGCTTTCACCGTGCACGTGTTCAAACAGGTGCAGTGACAGCGAACGTGTGCGATCGAACAGCAGGACGTAGCGCTCCTGCAGGTCGTAGAGATCGCCGGTGGCGATCTCAGTCAGCAGCGTGTGCAGCTGGTTACGGATGTGCGCCGGGATCATCTGCCCGGCGTCGATCGCCTCGCTGATCTCGCCCGCCGCATGTTGCAACTCGATGGTCGGATAGGTCAGCAATACCGAGAGGCCCTTTAGGGTCTTGATCATCACACAACCTCCATCGGCGTCTTGGCGCGCTTGGGCGTGCCAAACAGGTTGGTTTCGGTCGTGCCGCCCGAGCAGCCGTTGCCGAATGAGAAGCCGCAGGAGCCGCGCAGGTCGTAAGCATCCTCGTTGACTTCGCGATGCGCGGTCGGGATCACGAAGCGGTCCTCGTAATTGGCGATCGCCATGATGTGGTACATGTCGTCGATGGCTTGCGCGGTGAGGCCGACCCGCTTGGCGATGGACTCGTCGATCACGCCGTCCACCGTCTTGGCGCGCATATAGGCGCGCATAGCCAGCATCCGCTCAAGTCCGAGTGCGACCGGCTCTTCCTTGCCGGCGGTCAGCAGATTCGCGAGATACTTGAGTGGGATGCGAAGCGAGCGGACATCCGGCATCTCGCCGTCGTGGCCGATCTTGCCGGCTTGCGCCGCCGACTGGATCGGCGAGAGCGGCGGCACGTACCAGACCATCGGCAGCGTGCGATACTCCGGATGCAGCGGGAACGCGACCTTCCACTCCATCGCCATTTTGTAGACCGGTGAGCGGCGCGCGCCCTCCAGCCAGTTGTCGGCGATGCCATCGGCACGCGCCTGCGCGATCACCGCCGGATCGTGCGGATTGAGAAAAATGCCGAGCTGCGTCTCATAGAGGTCCTGTTCGTCAGGCACGCTCGCAGCTTCCTCGATGCGGTCGGCGTCGTAGAGTACGACACCAAGGTAGCGGATGCGGCCGACGCAGGTCTCCGAGCACACCGTCGGCTGGCCTGCCTCGATGCGCGGATAGCAGAAAATGCATTTCTCGGATTTTCCGCTCGACCAATTATAATAGATCTTCTTGTAAGGACAGCCGGACACGCACATGCGCCAACCGCGGCATTTGTCCTGATCAATCAGCACGATGCCGTCTTCCTCGCGCTTGTAGATCGCGCCGGAAGGGCACGCCGCAACGCAAGCCGGGTTGAGGCAATGCTCACACAGCCGCGGCAGATACATCATGAAGGTGTTTTCGAACTGGCCGTAGATATCCTTCTGGATGCCCTCGAAATTCACGTCTTTCGAGCGCTTGGCGAATTCAGTGCCGAGGATTTCCTCCCAGTTTGGGCCCCATTCGATCTTCTCCATCCGCTCGCCGGTGATCAGCGAACGTGGCCGCGCGGTCGGTGAAGCCTTGAGCTCGGGCGCGTTTTGCAGGTGCTCGTAGTCGAAGGTGAAGGGCTCGTAATAGTCGTCGATCTCCGGCAGGTCGGGATTGGCAAAAATGTTCGCCAGTATTCGCCACTTTGAGCCGATCCGCGGCTCGATCTTGCCATTCTTCTTGCGGCGCCAGCCGCCGTTCCAGCGATCCTGGTTTTCCCATTCCTTCGGGTAGCCAATGCCGGGCTTGGTCTCGACGTTGTTGAACCAGGCGTATTCCATGCCTTCGCGGTTGGTCCACACGTTCTTGCAGGTGACCGAGCAGGTGTGGCACCCGATGCACTTGTCGAGGTTGAGCACCATCGCGATTTGTGCGCGAATATTCATTCTGCGGCCTCCATCTTGGGCGCGACGGTGAGCGGTGTGGGCTGATCGGCTGCCGGCTTATCGAGCCAATCGACCTTCGCCATCTTGCGGATGATGACGAACTCGTCGCGGTTGGTGCCGATCGTGCCGTAGTAGTTGAAGCCGTAGGATTGCTGGGCGTAGCCGCCGATCATGTGCGTCGGCTTGACGACGATGCGAGTCACCGAATTGTGGATACCGCCGCGCTGGCCGGTCACTTCCGAACCCGGCACGTTCACGATCTTCTCCTGCGCATGATACATTAGGCACATGCCATCCTTCACGCGTTGCGAGACGACGGCGCGCGCGACCAACGCGCCGTTGGAGTTGTAGGCTTCGATCCAATCGTTATCGACGATGCCGACTTTCTTGGCGTCGTTTTCGCTAATCCACACGATCGGCCCGCCACGCGACAGCGTGAGCATCAGCAGGTTGTCGGTATAGGTCGAATGGATGCCCCACTTCTGGTGCGGGGTAATAAAATTGAGGACGATCTGCTTTTCACCGTTCGGCTTGGAATCGATCACTGGCTTGACGGCCTTCAAATCCACCGGCGGGCGATAGACGCAGAGCGTCTCGCCGAAGGCCCGCATCCAGAGATGATCCTGGTAGAGTTGCTGGCGGCCGGAGAGTGTGCGCCAGGGGATCAGCTCGTGCACGTTGGTGTAGCCGGCATTGTAGCAGACCTTTTCCGATTCCAGGCCCGACCAGGTCGGAGCGGAGATGATCTTGCGTGGCTGCGCGACCACGTCGCGGAAGCGAATCTTCTCGTCTTCTTTCGGAACGGCGAGATGCTTGTGATCGAGACCGGTCGTCTTCGACAAGGCCTCCCACGCTTTTACCGCCACTTCGCCATTGGTCTCTGGTGCAAGCGAAAGAATGACTTCCGTGGCGTCGATATCGGTATCGATGCGGGCGAGACCCTTGGTCGCACCCTCCTCCGTGACCTCGCCATTCAGCCGCTTGAGCAAATCAACTTCGTGCTCGGTGTTCCAGGCAATACCTTTCACTGCGTTGCCGAGCTTCTGCATCAAAGGACCGAGCGCAGTGAAGCGCTTGTAGACGTTGGGATAGTCGCGCTCGACCATGGTGACGGCCGGCATGGTCTTGCCAGGGATCGCCTCCACCTCGCCCTTCTTCCAGTCCTTCACATCGAGCGCCTGCGCGATTTCGCCAGGCGAATCGTGCTGGATGGGGGTGAGCACGATATCCTTCTCGACACCAAGCACTTCCGGCGCGACCTCGGAGAATTTCTTGGCAATCGCCTTGTAGATTTCCCAGTCGCTCTTGCATTCCCATACTGGATCCACCGCTGAGGTCAGCGGGTGGATGAACGGGTGCATGTCGGAGGTGTTGAGATCGTTCTTTTCGTACCAAGTGGCGGTCGGCAGCACGATGTCGGAATAAACGCAAGTCGTCGACATGCGGAAGTCGAGCGTCACCAGCAGGTCGAGCTTCCCTTTCGGCGCATCGCCGTGCCATGTGATTTCCTTCGGCTTCTTCTTGCCGGTTTCCCCCAAGTCCTTGCCCTGCACGCCATGCGTGGTGCCGAGCAGATGCTTGAGGAAATATTCGTGGCCCTTGCCCGACGAGCCGAGCAAATTTGAGCGCCACACGAACAAGTTGCGCGGCCAGTTGTTGGGATGGTCCGGATCTTCGCAGGCCATCTGCAATTCGCCGGACTTGAGCGCCTTGGCGACATAATCTTTCGGCTCAAGGCCGGCGGCTTGCGCTTTTTTGGCGACTTCGAGCGGATTCTGCTTGAGCTGCGGCGCCGATGGCAGCCAGCCCATGCGTTCGGCACGCACATTGTAATCGATCAGCGCGCCATCCCACGGGCCCGCAGGCGCGGTCGGGGACAATATCTCTTCAACACCCACGGTTTCGTAGCGCCACTGGTCGGTGTGCGCATAGAAAAACGAGGTCGAGTTCTGCTGGCGCGGCGGACGGCCCCAGTCGAGCGCAAATGCCAAAGGCAGCCAACCCGATTGCGGACGCAGCTTCTCCTGGCCGACATAGTGCGACCAACCGCCGCCCGATTGTCCGACGCAACCGCACATTACCAGCATATTGATGACGCCGCGGTAGTTCATATCACAGTGGTACCAGTGGTTCATGGCGGCTCCGATGATCACCATCGAGCGGCCCTTTGTCTTTTCCGCATTGAGTGCAAATTCACGCGCCACGGTAGCGATCTGGTCGCGCGGAACGCCGGTGATCTTTTCGGCCCAGGCGGGCGTATAGGGGACGTTCTCGTCGTAGGATTTGGCGACGCGCTCGCCGCCGAAGCCGCGGTCGAGGCCATAGTTGGCAACAAACAGATCGAACACCGAGGCGACCAGGGCCTCGCCGTCCTTCATTTGCACGCGTTTGGCTGGCACCTTTCGTACCAGCACGCTCGGATGGCTGGTGCCGGCGAAATGGTCGTGTTCGCTATTGCCGAAATAAGGAAATCTGACGTCAGCGAATTCATCCTTGTCATTCGCGAAGGTCAGCTGAAGGTTGGTTTCTTCGCCGTCGGATTGTTTCTCTTCGAGATTCCACTTACCCTTCTCGCCCCAGCGGAAGCCGACCGAGCCGCGCGGCACTACCACGCTTTCAGACGTTTCGTCGTAAGCAACGGTTTTCCATTCCGGATTGTTGGTCTCGCCGAGATTATTGGCGAAATCAGAGGCGCGTAGCAGCCGGTCAGGAATGAACTTGTCACCCTGCTTCACCAGCCTCACCAACATTGGCATGTCGGTGTATTGCCGGACATAGTCTTCGAAATATTCGGCCTGCCGGTCGAGATAGAATTCGCGCAGAATGACATGGCCCATCGCCATGGCGAGCGCAGCGTCGGTGCCCTGTTTTACCGAAATCCACAGGTCGGCGAATTTTGACGCTTCCGAATAGTCCGGGCAGATGACCACGCTCTTGGCGCCGCGATAGCGCGCTTCGGTATAGAAATGGGCGTCAGGCGTACGGGTCTGCGGGACATTCGAGCCCCACAAAATGAGGAAACCGGAATTGTACCAGTCAGCACTTTCGGGAACGTCGGTCTGCTCGCCCCACGTTTGCGGTGAGGACGGCGGCAAGTCGCAATACCAGTCGTAGAACGACATGGAGACGCCGCCGAGCAGCGAAAGATAACGGGAGCCGGCGGCGTAGGAGACCATCGACATGGCCGGGATCGGCGAGAAGCCGATGACGCGGTCGGGGCCGTGCTTCTTCACCGTATAGGCGTTAGCTGCCGCGATGATTTCGGTGACCTCGTCCCAGGTTGCGCGCACAAAGCCGCCGAAGCCGCGCTTCTCGGTATAGGCTGATCGCTTCTTCGGATCCTCAACGATCGAGCCCCAAGCGGCGACCGGCGTGCGCAGCGCCCTCGCCTCACGCCAGAGCTTGAGCAGGCGCGAGCGCACCAGCGGGTATTTCACACGATTGCCGGAATAGAGATACCAGGAGTAGCTGGCGCCACGCGAACAGCCGCGCGGTTCGTGATTTGGCAGCTCGGGACGCGTACGCGGATAATCGGTTTGCTGCGTTTCCCAAGTGACGATGCCGCCTTTGACATAGATCTTCCACGAGCACGAACCGGTGCAATTCGCGCCGTGTGTCGAACGCACAATCTTGTCGTGCTGCCAGCGTTTGCGGTACCCGTCCTCCCAGCGCCGATCTTCGCGCGTGACGATGCCGTATCCGTCAGAAAAGTCCCCGACGGTCCGGTTGAAGAATGTCAGACGATCAAGAAAATGACTCATGGTCTCGCCTCATTAAGCCGGCGCAGCAGCGGACCTCGGCGTCCGCGGCCTGGATCGGTGTTCGATGTCGTAAAGGAGACCACCGCGGCGGGTGTAGAACCACCAGGTGATCGCGAGGCAGCTAATGTAGAAGACCAGAAAGCCCCACAGCGCAAACTCGACGCCGCCCGTAAGCGCGATCGATGATCCATAGGATTTCGGAATAAAGAACGCGCCGAACGCTGCGATAGCCGACGTGAAGCCTGTGATGGCGGCAGATTCCTTTTCCGCCTGCCGCAACTGTTCGTCTTTCTCGAGCTTTGGCATCAGGCGTGCGATTTCCTTGCGCATGATGTTCGGGATCATCTGGAACGTCGATGCGTTGCCGACGCCCGTGGCGAAAAACAACAGCAGGAACATCGCGAAGAAACCCCAGAACGCATTGGGCTGATCTTTGATGCCGAGGAAATACAGGACTCCCGCGACACCAGCCATCATCATTAAGAATACCCAGAAGGTGACGCGGCCGCCCCCCCAACGGTCGGAAACCCACCCGGTGGCCGAACGCGACAGTGCTCCGACCAGCGGACCGAGGAACACAAACGGGAGCGCATCCACAGCCGGAAACTGAGTTTTCGCGAGCAGCGGGAACCCTGCCGAGTAGCCGATGAAAGAGCCGAAGGTGCCGGTGTAGAGCCAGCACATCAGCCAGTTGTGCTTGCGCTGGAAAATCACCGCCTGCTCGCTGAACGACGCTTTGGCCGACGCAATGTCGTTCATGCCGAACCAGGTGGCAAACGCGCTCGCGGCTATAAAAGGCACCCAGATAAAGCCCGCGTTTTGCAGCCACAGCGGCGTTGGGCCCGCAGGGCCATTCACCATTGCAGGATCGCCACCGAACCAGCCAAACACACCGGCGGTAATGACGATTGGTACGATAAATTGCACGACGCTGACGCCCAGATTGCCGAGGCCGGCATTGAGCGCGAGCGCGTTGCCTTTTTCAGAGCGCGGGAAGAAGAACGAGATGTTGGCCATCGAGGAGGCAAAGTTCCCGCCCCCCAGGCCACACAGTAACGCCAGCGCGAGAAAGATGAAATACGGCGTATTGGGATTTTGCACGGCATAGCCGATGCCGACAGCGGGAACCATCAGCGACCACGTCGCAACCGTCGTCCACAAGCGTCCGCCAAAGATCGGCACCATAAAGGAATAGAAGATACGCAGAACAGCGCCGGATATTCCGGGCAATGCTGCGAGCCAGAACAGTTGATCCGTCGTGAATTGGAAACCAACCGACGGCAGTTTTGCGACGACCACCGACCAGACCTGCCAGACCGCGAATGACAGCAATAGCGCCGGGATCGAAACCCAGAGATTGCGGCGGGCAATAGCTCGGCCCGTTGTGTCCCAGAACTTCTTGTCTTCCGGCCGCCAGTCGGTGAGCACCACGCCCGATAGTGCGCCGACATGTGCCGGCTTGTGAATTTCCGCAAATTCCGGAAGTTGCGGCAGCTTTGCCAGCGCAGGCTCCGCAACGGCGCGTTCCATGTGGCGAATTGAAACATGCATCCAGGCCAGGGCGATGCTCACCAGTACGAATAGCAGCATGAAGCAGCTGGTCCACAGGCCGGTGAGATCGTTGAGCGCGCCGAATGCAATCGGGAGTACGAAACCGCCAAGCCCGCCGATCATGCCAACGAGGCCGCCTACGGCAGCGACATTTTTCGGATAATAAACGGGTATGTGTTTGTAGACCGCAGCTTTGCCTAGAGCCATGAAGAAGCCGAGCACAAACACGATCACCGTGAAGGGCACCACCGCCATTTCAACATGGAAAGAACGCGGTCCACTGGTTGTACGCACGATGTAATCGGCGGGCGGATACGACAGGACGAAAGTGCAGACGACGGCGACCAGGAAGGTCCAGTACATGACACGGCGTGCACCATAACGGTCCGACAGGTGGCCGCCATAGGCGTGAAAGACGCTAGCCGGGAAAGAGAATGCGGCCGCGATCATGCCGGCCGTTTTGATATCGACGCCGTAAACATTGATCAGATGTTGCGGCAGCCACAAAGACAGCGCGACGAACGCACCGAATACAAAGAAATAGTAGAGCGAAAAGCGCCACACCTGGACATTCTTGAGCGGTTCCAGCTCAAGCCAGGCGCTGCGCGGCTTTTCGCCGCGCGCCCGGCGCGCGACGAGGACCGGGTCGTCGTCGGTGCCAAACCAGAACACAACCGCCATGAACGCGATACCGGCGGCCCATACTTGCGCAACGGCTGGCCAGCCGTAGGCGACAAGGACAAACGGCGCGAGGAACATTGTCACCGCGGCGCCGACATTGCCGGCGCCGAAAATGCCGAGCGCTGTGCCCTGCTTTTCGGTCGGGTACCACCGCGAAACGTAGGCGATGCCGACCGCAAACGATCCGCCGGCGATACCGACAAAGAGCGCGGCAATGAGGAACTGCGGGTATGTCGAGGCCCAGGTCAGGAAATAAGTGGCGACGGCCGCTGCCAACATCACCAGGGTGTAGACGACACGACCACCATATTGGTCGGTCCAGACGCCGAGAGCGATTCGGATCAGGGACCCACTTAGGATTGGAGTACCAACGAGCAGCCCGAACTGGGTCTCGTTGAGCCCGAGGTCGCGCTTAATCTGCACACCGATGATGGCGAAGATGGTCCACACCGCGAAGCACCCGGTGAACGCGATTGTGGACATCCAAAGTGCGCGGCGTTGCCCCGCGATGCTGGTTTCTGGCTTGGCTGGCATTGATAAAGTCCGCCCCTGTCCGCTGGGAATTTGACGACAGGACACAAGCTCGTGCTAGGGGGGACGGCTTTGAGATTGATCAAAAAAATGGCGAGAATTTCAGGTTTTACAGGTATTTCAGGTGGTACGAGAATTGGAACTCTCGCGAACCGAACGTAAATTCGGCCACCATATTCATGGCTGCCATGCGAAGATGCCGCACTATTCACGCGTTTTTTAACATACAAATTACGCGCCGGATGATTCCTTTGCAGGTACACTTGGTTGTCCTGCAGCGAGCTCTCCAGGGAGCGTCAGGCGATGATCGACAGCAAGAACGTGGTGTCAGCGCTCCGGCGCGACGTGGCCTTTGTCTGGCACGCCGTGATCGCGGTGGTGTTTATCGGCTTCGCCACGCTCGCGGTGGCGGCGGCCCTGCTCGATCTCCTGTCGATTCGGCATTAGGCGGTGCGCTGGATATTGGTGCCGCTGTCTTTTGAAGTCCTCCACGACAAAATGCGCAGCGCTATTTGAGCCGATGCACGTGATGTAATTCGGGCCAATTGGCGACTTTCCGTGACCCCCGGGAATGTCGAGCACGTAGGTCGGCTGACACAGTCCCGACACGCGTCCGCGAAGGCTTCGCATCAGTTCCTGCCCGGTGGTGAACTCTGTGCGTAGATGGCTGGTGCCCGGCGCGAGATCGCCGTGGTGCAGGTAGTATGGCTTGATCCGGCATTCGACCAATGTCCGCATTAACTCCACCATCACTTCCGGACTATCATTGACGCCGGCCAGCAGCACCGTCTGCGAGACGAGTGGAATGCCGGAATCTGCCATACGCGCGCATGCCGCACGCGCATGCGCGCTTAATTCGCGCGGATGATTGACGTGCACGCCCACATAGGTCGGCTTCCCCTTGATCTTTATCGCCCGCACTAAGTCCCGCGTGATCCGCGCGGGATCGGCGATCGGTACGCGCGTGTGAATTCGAACGACCTTGACGTTATCAATACTTGCAAGGGCTTTCATTACCGAACCTAGCCGCCACGCCGACAGAACCAACGGATCGCCTCCGGTGAGGATGACCTCCCAGATTTCCGGATGTGTTCGGATGTATTCGAGAGCGGCCGCCACCGCTTTCGGCGACAGCGCATTCGGCTTGCCCGGTCCGACCATTTCGCGGCGGAAGCAAAAACGGCAGTAGACCGCACAGATATGGGTCAGCTTGAGTAACACGCGGTCAGGATAACGATGGACAATGCCTTCTACAGGGCTACACGCGTCGTCGCCGATCGGATCGCTAAGCTCCTCAGGGCGATGAAGCAGCTCCGCCGGGTCCGGAACGAATTGGCGGGCAATCGGATCGCGGGGATCCGCGTGATCGATCAATTGTGCCAACGCCTCGGGCAGCGCCACCGCATAACGAGCGGCGACCGCCTCCAGCAGCGGCTGTCGCTCCGGCGGCACCAGACCGTGCTCGCGGAGTTGCGCAGGTGTGCGTAACGTCGTCATGGCTATTCCTCTTTCTATTCACTCGGGCTCGACAACGGGCGTCCAGATCACTTGGTCAATACGTTGTGCGCCAGTCGCCAGCATCACCAGCCGATCGAAACCGAGAGCAATTCCACTGGCCTGAGGCATCCGCCCCAAAGCGTCGATAAAATCCTCGTCAACCGGATAGCGCTCGCCATGGATGCGTTGCTTTTCTGTCATCGCGGCCTCAAAGCGAGCGCGCTGCTCGGCGACGTCTGTCAGCTCACCAAAGGCGTTGGCAAGCTCGAACCCACAGACGTAAAGTTCGAAACGCTCGGCAACCTTATCACTGCCCGGCTTTGGCCGTGCCAATGCGGCCAATGGCAGCGGGTACTCATATAGTACAGTCGCGCGGCCAATCCCGAGATGCGGATCTACGCGTTCGACCAGAATGCGGCTGAAGATGTCGCCCCAGGTATCGTCTTGCGCAATGGCAATCCCGGCCTTGATCGCCTCTGCAGCAAGCGCTGTCCGATCGCCGCTGCCCTTGCCTACCGTAGCCAGCAAATCGACGCCGGCGTAGCGCGCAAACGCATCAGCGACCGTCAGCCGCTCCGGAGCCGCATCGGGGTCGACGCTTCTATCCTGAAAACGGAATTCCTTTGTGTCAGCGGCGCGCGCCGTTTCCGCCAAAATTGCCGCGCAATCATCCATCAGCGCCTCATAGGTTTCATTCGCCCGATACCACTCCAGCATAGTGAATTCGGGATGATGCAGCGCGCCGCGTTCCCGGTTGCGGAAGACGCGCGCAAAATCGACGACGCGAGTTTCGCCCGCCGCCAAAAGTTTTTTGCATGCCAATTCCGGCGATGTATGCAGATACAGCGGCTGGTGTTTCCCATCCGGCCCGATCAGATCGGTGGCGAAGGCATGCAGATGCGTCTCGTTGCCGGGCGACACCTGAAGAGCTGCCGTCTCGACTTCCACAAAATCCCGCTTCGCGAACCATGCCCGCAGGGCCGCCGCGATGCGGCCGCGCGCCAGCAGGTAGGGTCTGCGGGCGGCGTACACACTGGCACTCCAGAACGGCGGACTTCTTGGCACGTTTACCTCGACCATATGACGAGCGGGAAAAGCTGGCATCGGGCGAGAAGATCGCTATGGTGCGGCCCGAAACCGCGGCCCCCTGCCGCAATTAAATCAAGGATCATTCTCGTGAAGGTCATCGCTTCATCGCTCCGCAAGGGCAATATCGTCGATCTCGACGGCAAGCTCTACGTCGTCCTCAATGCGGAAAATTTTCATCCGGGCAAGGGCACACCCACCACCCAAGTCGATATGCGCCGGATTTCCGACGGCGTGAAGACCCAGATGCGTTACAAGACCACCGATCAGGTCGAGCGCGCCCATGTCGAAGATCATGAGTGCTCGTATCTCTACAAAGATGGCGACGGTTTCCATTTCATGAATCAGGAAACCTACGATCAGGTGCAGGTACCGGCGGACGTAGTCGGAGACTACGAGAAGTACCTCCAGGAAGGCATGGTGGTGAGCCTGGCCCTGCACGAAGGCGTGGCTGTCTCGATCGAAATCCCACAGAAGGTAACGCTCGAGATCACCGACACCGAGCCGGCGATGAAGGGGCAGACCGCGTCAGGCTCGTTCAAACCGGCGATGCTGTCGAACGGCGTGCGCACCATGGTGCCGACACATATCACCACCGGCACTCGCGTAGTGGTCAATACCACCGATGGCTCCTATGTGGAACGAGCGAAGGATTGAGTAATTCTGTATCGTCCCAGCGAGCGGGGACGAAGATGCCTACACCCGCACGGTGGCGCGCACTTCTTTCGGAAACAAATCGTCGGGGGTCAGTCGCTTCGCGGTCACGCCTTGCGCGTGAGCGAAACGGCAGAATGCGTCCAGGGTCTTGCGATTCTCTTCCAAACCGTAGGGAAACGAATCGTCGCCGAAATTTCTACTCCATTCACGCGCAACCGCCGCCGCCCATGGCACCGGAATGCGCGACGCCGTCAAATCCTGGATACGCTCAAGGCTCCGCCGTTTGGCCTCATCGAAGGCTTTGAATAGGTTCATCGCAATCCAAGGATAGCGTTCGAACATGGACCGACGCATCGCAATCACGTGCATAATCGGATAGATGCCGGTCGCAGTGTAGTAGCGCATCTCCTCAGCCCGATAATCAGGATAGAGCCGCGCAATCTTGCCCCCACCCTTGTCGAAGGCGTCGGGAACGCGTGCCGAGATCGCTGCGTCGATTTCCCCAGAAAGCAGCATTGCTGAGATGCTGGTGTCGCGCCGCTGCTCATATTTAATGCCATCGGGGAGCTTGAATTCGACCTTCTCCTCGCGGCCGGCCTCGTTCATGCCAGCTTGTACCCATTGGACCTTGCGTAAATCTACGCCGACTGTTTCCGACAGGAATCCGCGCGCATAGATGCCGGCCGTTTGCGCCCATTCCGGAATACCAACGCGTTTGCCTTCCAAATCCTTCGGATTTGAGATACCGCGGTCAGCGCGCACATAAAACGCTGAGTGCCGGAATACTCGCGATGGAAAAACCGGAATTCCAACAAACGGCGAGTTACCCTGCGATGCGTAACCGATGAACTTGCCGAAGGACATTTCCGACACGTCCCACTCGCGGTTTTTAATAAACCTGTAAAAAATTTCCTCGACGGGAAGCACGAAGGCGGTGAGCACGGTGCCCTCTGCCCGCACCACGCCGTTTACCAGATCGCGCACATGATCGTAGTCGGCGGTCGCGAGGGTCAGGTGCAAACGCGCGGTGCCGCCGCTTTCGATGATTTCGGGTTCGCGATCGGCACTTGAGGTTGCCGTTAAATTAGCTTCACCCACCGGCATCGTTTCGTAGGACTCCAACATTTCCGGGCACCCGGCCGGGCGCCGCGGCGCACGCTACACCAGGGCACGACCCTTGTATGCCGCTGTCCGATGCCTTTAACTGAGCCCCCAGAATGTTTGAGACCCATGGCGGGCGGGCAGAACAAGGGAAGCCGGATTGAGACGCGTCGTTCTTGTTGGCCTCGCTTTGTTCATCGCCGGTGCCGCGCCAGCGGAGGAGATGAAGAGTCCGCGCATATCGGTCGCTCAGGTCGATTGGGATGCTGCGGCGGCGAGTCTCGCTGAGCGGTCGTCGAGCACACCGGCCGAGGTGTTTGCCAACCTCAATATGGCCGCCGAATTGGGTTTCCCGAGCATCGCCAACAGTACCGTACCGGTCCTTCTTCCGTTTGATATCGACAGCTTCGCCAAGGAGCTTGCGGCCAACCCCGGGCAACCGGCGGACAAGGCCGCAGAGCGAGCCGACCACTTCATGCGTTCTGGCTTTCGGGCCACAAAATTTTTCCTGACGGGCCCCGCAGGTTATGACGCGGCATTCGCGCTGACGTTCGCCGACGTCCCGGAGCTTTCAGATATCCGCTATGCAGACCCGGTCTATGTCTTGTTATCGGGTCTCGGCGCGACGTACGAACTCGATGGCCCGTCTTTTCCCGAAGGCGAATTGGTAAAAGCGCTCCAGAGCGATTTTCCCGGCATTCGGCGCTATCTCCATGAGTCCTACATCCGCTACAGCTTTGAGCGTTTTGGCGTGACTTATGTAGCAGCGATCTATTGCCTCGATACTCGTCCGCGCGGGAAAATCCTTACTTGCAAGCAGGGCGACCGGGTCATGGATCGCTTCCTGCGTGCACTTAAACTCGCTGGCGGCATGCCAGCTCCGGCCCGGCAATCGGTTGAGACCGTCCCGCTGGACCGGCCGACGGAGTCTTCAAAGGACTTCAGTTATTTCAGCCCCGGCTTTCTCATTCCGAGCACGGGCCTGAAAAAAGACCTCGGCGGACGCCCCGACTACACAGTCTATGCCCACCTTCGCTTTCCACTGAAGGAAGCTCCGGCCTTCGCCAATTCGCAATCGTTTAACAACTGGGGTGACTGCGATTTCACGGGCCGCTCGGTGCGCAATCCGCACAGGAAGGGCCAACCGTATTCATGTAACGTCAACGGACGGGCACTGGTGTTTAACGAGGGCGCGCCCGGCAACTACTCTTATCCCTGGCGCGACAATTTTTGTGAGCACCGCAATTTCTTCGTCGGCCAATGCCCCGGTGGCGAGGGCCATCAGGGCCAGGACATCCGGCCAAGCTCCTGTGCGCTATTCAACGACGGCGCGGACCGTTGCCTGCCCTATCAACATGACGTTGTGGCCGCTCATGACGGATTTATTCTGCGCGCGCGCAAGCAGGAGGCTGTGTACCTCTTCATCAATACACCGAGTACCCATGCGCGGGTGCGTTACATGCATATGAATCCAAGCCAGCTTGATGCCGATGGAATCGTGAGCGGCAAACTGGTGCATGAAGGCGATTTGCTGGGCAAAGTCGGCAACTACAATAATGGTGAGCGTGGCACCACCTACCATCTACATTTCGATATGCAGGTGCCGACCAAGGTCGGCTGGGTATTCGTCAATCCGTACATGACGCTTGTCTCCGCTTACGAACGACTGATCGGTGCGCGTGGCACCGAAATCAAGGACGGCGATGCCGTGCCGGCGATAGCCGGCGTGCCGCCGGTGGTCCAGCACCCATCGGAAATGCCTGCGATTGCTCTGGCGCCGACCGTGCAAACGGAGGAACCAGCTACCGTGCGTGCGAAACCGCACAAAGCGAAGGAAAAGCCCCGCAGGAAGCGGCATGTGCGAAAGAAGCGCCGGCATAGCGAGAGTTAGGGCAACGCGCATTGTGCGGGCCCGGTCTACGCCTAGAATGCCGCCATGCACCGAATCTCCCGCACCGCCCCGCCAGTTCCAAGTCTTACGCGCCGCGCGCTCGTCTCCGGCGCGTTTCGCGCCACCGCATACCTCGCATTTGGCGAGCGCGCCTTTGCCTTGCAGACGCCAGCCTTCGCGCATTGGGTCGCCGGGTTTCGCCCTCGCGCGCTCAAGCGCGGCATCTCGGAACAGACTTACGACCGCGTGATGGGCGCGGTGACGCCCGATACCAGCGTGTTCGCGGAATACCGATCGCAGCCTGAGTTCACCGAGTTGATGTGGCAATACATCAACCGGCGCTGCTCAGGGTGGCGCGTGACCACTGGAAAAGAGCGCGCGAAGGAATATGCCGGCCTGCTTGCGCGCGTTGAGAAGGATTATGGCGTCGACCGCTATATCTTGCTCGGTCTGTGGGGAATGGAATCATCTTTCGGCGATGTGGTGACCAATCCGAAATACATGCGGCCTGTCATCCCTGCGCTTGCCGCCCTCGCCTGGGGTGAGCCGCGTCGTCGCGCGTACTGGGAAGCCGAGTTGCTCAATGCGCTCACCATCGTCGATCGCGGCTGGGCTCAGCCATCGGACATGATCGGCTCCTGGGCAGGTGCCATGGGCCACACTCAATGGATGCCGGAAGTGTGGCTCCACATGGGCGTCGACTACGACCACGACGGCCGTGCCTCGCCGTTTGGCAAGCCGGACGATTCATTCGCCGGCACAGCGCGATATTTGCTCGAACGTGGCAACTACCGACGCGGCGAGGCTTGGGGCTGCGAAGTCACGCTGGCCGCAGGTCATGGCAGACTGGCGGACAATCGCACCATGCGCTCATACGCCAAGTGGGAGGGGCTAGGAGTGCGGCGCGCCGACGGTACGGCTTTTGCACGGCCGAGCGATCAGGTGAAGCTCTGGCTCCCGGTTGCCGGTGGACCGGCCTTCCTGGTTGGACAAAACTTCCGCGCGGTCTATTCTTACAATCCCTCCACGAGCTACACGCTGGCTCTCTGCCATCTCGGCGACCTTATCCGTGGCGATCCACCGTTCCGCCAGCAATTTCCAGGCGGCGAACGCACACCGACTCTGGAAGAGGTTAAGGAGATTCAGCGCCGGCTCAATGAGCGCGGTTTCAAGACCGATGGCATCGACGGACGCACTGGCAGCGACACGATCAGGGCCATCCTCGCCTTCCAGAAAAAGGTCGGCATGGAGCCCGCCGATGGCTATGCCGGCCTGAAATTGCTCGCCCGATTGCGTCAGGGCTCGTAATCCGATTGGATGCCGCCCATCCGCCCGCCGGGGCGGTAGAGGCGGAGCCCGCACCTTGGCGAGTAGCAGAAGCGATAGCGCAAAGACACGTCCTGCGGGTGCCGGAAGCTTGTCCGCATTCGATCGTCCGGTCCCAGCCGGAGTCAACGTCGCCGGATTTGGGAGCGACGTGGTGGCGGACGCGCTCCGTGCAACCGATATTCCTTATATTGCTCTCAATCCAGGCGCGAGTTATCGCGGCTTGCACGACAGCCTCGTCAACTATTTGGGCAACGAGCGACCGCAGATATTGCTCTGCCTGCACGAAGAAAGCGCGGTCGCGATTGCTCAAGGCTACGCCAAGGTCGCCGGCAAGGCGATGGCTGCTGCCGTCCACTCCAATGTCGGACTGATGCACGCCACCATGGCGATCTTCAATGCCTGGTGCGATCGCATGCCGATGGTAATCCTCGGCGCGACCGGCCCGGTCGATGCTGTCAAGCGGCGGCCATGGATCGATTGGATCCACACCGCGCGCGATCAAGGTGCGCTGGTTCGCGGCTACATCAAATGGGACGACCAGCCGGCTTCACCTACGGCTGCACGCGAGGCCGTTTTGCGCGCCAACTGGATCGCCAACACTGCGCCGCGCGGTCCCACTTACGTCAATCTCGACGCAGAAATGCAGGAGAGCAAACTTCCAGAGCCGGTCGCGCCGATCGACGCCAAACGATTCATGCCGCCGGTCGAGAGTGCCGCGTCAGCCGAACTCATCAAGCAGGCGGCCGATCTTCTGCGAAACGCCAAACATCCGGTGATCCTCGCTGGCCGGGTGTCGCGCAATGTTGACGCGTGGAAAGCGCGCGTCTCGCTGGCTGAGCGCCTCAACGCGCGCGTTGTCACCGATTTAAAGGTCGGCGCGTCGTTCCCGACAGATCATGCGCTACACGCCGGCGCGCCCGGCGGAACGGTACTCTCACCCGAAGCAACCGAGGCTATCGGCGCTGCCGACGTCATTCTCAGTCTCGACTGGGTTGATATCGCGGGCACGATCAAGAATGTCGGCGGCAACGTCACGGCCAAATTACTGCAGGTTTCGGTCGATCATCGCCTGCACAATGGATGGAGCATGGACTATCAAGGTTTGCCGCCAGTTGATGTCTTCGTTGCGTGCGAACCGGATGTGGCGGTGCCAGCGTTAATCGATGCGCTCGGATCGGTTGGCCCGCGTCCGGTGCTGTCGAGCACAAAAAAGTTTCCCAAGCTCGCGGACGGCAAGCTCACCGTCGATCACCTGGCCGACGCGTTGCGGCGTGCAGTCGGCGAGCGGCCCGTTTCGCTTACACATGTTTCACTGTCATGGAATGGCGCCAGCTGGCATTTCCGCCACCCGCTCGACTACCTCGGTTCCGATGGTGGCGGCGGCGTTGGCGGCGGCCCCGGAATATCCGTTGGTGCGGCGCTGGCGCTCATGGGCAGCGGCCGCCTCCCCGTCGCCGTGTGTGGCGACGGCGATTTCCTGATGGGCGTGACCGCACTTTGGACGGCAGCCCACTATCGCATTCCGTTGTTGGTCGTGGTTGCCAACAACCTTTCTTTCTTCAACGACGAGTTGCATCAGGAGCGCGTCGCCCGCATGCGCAACCGGCCCGTTGAAAATCGCTGGGTCGGCCAGCGTATTTCCGAACCCGACATCGATCTCGCTGGCCTGGCGCGAGCGCAAGGCGCACAGGGCTTCGGCCCGGTGACCGCCGTTTCTAACTTAGCGCCCACCTTTGAGAAAGCTATTGCAGCTGTCGAAGCAGGCGCCGTTGCCGTCGTCGACGTCCACGTCGAGCCGGGGTACACAGCTGCAACGACCGCGGCGATGACGCGCAAGAGCGAGTAAAATCCTGATGGCCCTCGCTCCAGCACCCACCGATGCCACCTTGGTGGCGGACAGTGTCGTCGTGCAATTTGACACGGCAGAAGGCCCGATAATCGCAGTCGACGACGTTTCCTTTAAAGTCAGACCAGGCGAATTCTTTTCAGTCATCGGCCCGTCCGGCTGTGGCAAATCCACATTGTTTAACGTGATCGGTGGGTTACTTGGGCACCACGAGGGCGTTGTCAGCGTTGGAGGCGAGACGATTTCCGGGCCGCACAAATCGATCGGCATGGTGTTTCAGGAAGAGTCGACGTTCCCTTGGCGCACGGTCATCGACAACGTCGCGTTTCCGCTCGAACTGGTCGGCATGCCGAAGGCGAAACGTGCCGAGCGTGCGCGCCATTTCATCAAGATGGTCGGCCTCGATGGTTTCGAAAACCGCTACCCGGGCGAGTTATCTGGTGGCATGCGCCAGCGCGTCTCGCTCGCTCGTACTCTGGCCTCCGAACCAAAAATTTTATTGATGGACGAACCGTTCGCCGCACTCGATGAGCAGACCCGATTGTTGCTCGGCGACAAGGTCCTGCAAATCCAGCAGCAACTGAAGCAGACTACGCTGCTGATTACGCACAACATCACCGAGGCGGTTCAGATGTCTGACCGCATCCTGGTCATGACCTATCGGCCCGGCAAGGTGAAGCGCATTGTCGATATCGACCTGCCGCGCCCACGCACGTCGGAAATTGTCGGCAGTGAAGCCTTCGGCCGTTATGTCGCGCAGATCTGGAACGATCTGCGCGAAGAGGCGAGTCGCGGTATGCAGGACGAGGAAGCGCACGTGTTGCATCACGAAAGCACTGCGTCATGACGGCTGCTGCTGTCCGTACAACATCGCGCGACTTCGTCCCAGCAGCAGTTGGCGCCGGAACGCTTGTCGTGTTTCTGCTGCTGATCGAATTACTCATCCGTATAGACGTCATCAGCCGCTTTATCGTGCCACCGCCCTCGGAAATCGCCGCCAGCTTATGGCGGGTAATTGTTGAGGAGCATATTTTCAGACGCTTTCTTCTCACCGCCACCGAGTGTCTGACCACTGGCGTTATGATTACTGTGCTTGGCATCGCGGGCGGAGTACTGATGCACCGCTTCAAGCTGTTGCAGCAGGCTTGTGAGACTTGGGTCGCCGGAGTCGCCGCCACGCCGGTCGTGCTTGCCTATCCCCTATTCATGGTGATCTTCGGCCGCAATGCCTGGACCATCATCATGATCGGTTTTGTCGCAGCGCTGCCGCCCGTAATCCTGAAGACCATTGAGGGCATGGCAGGCACACGCAAGGTGCTCGTCAATGTTGGCAGGAGCTTTAACCTCACTGCCACACAGCAGTTCTGGAAAATTCTGTTCCCGGCAGCCCTGCCAACGATTTTCGTCGGTGTGCGGCTCGGACTGATCTTCGCGCTGATCAATGTTGTCGGCGTCGAATTCTTGATCAATTACGGCGGGCTCGGCCAGCTCATCAACGACTTGGCCGAACGCTACGATCTCGCGGGCACATATGCCGCGATCTGCTTCGTCATCCTGGTGAGCGTGCTGTTTTTTATGACATTGGAAAAGATCGAACGATGGCTGAGACCGGTGGATTGAGACAGGCGGCGGCCGCACCAGTGGTGAGTCCGGTGACACTGCTGCGCGTCGCGATTATCTTGAGTGTGCTGGCAATATGGGAACTCCTTGCTCACTCCGGCTGGCTTTATCGCGATGTGGTTCCTTCGCTGATGGCGATCGGCCATGCGCTGATCGAGCTGCTAACGCAGCCGAATTACTACTACAACCTCGGCGTCACGGCTGCTGAAATCGGAGCCGCCCTCTCGATTGGTGGATTGTCAGGACTCGCGGTTGGCATTCTTCTCGGCGCCAACCGGTTCCTTTCGAAGGCGTTTGAAAACTACCTGTATTACCTCGGTCCTACGCCCAAGATTATCTTCTTCCCGGTCATGATCATGTGGTTTGGCGTTGGCCCCGAATCCAAGATTGCGCTCGGCACCTTGTCCTGCTTTTTTCCGGTCGCGCTCTCGGTTGCCGCCGGCATGCGGCAGATCGACAAGGTGCTGATCCGGGTCGGGACAAGCTTCCGCGCTTCGACCGCGCAGATGGTGTTTAAAATCTATCTGCCGGCGATGCGCCATCCGATCATCAACGGCATACGGCTCGGCCTCGGCGTCGCGCTGATTGGCACGCTACTCGCCGAAACCAAATTGTCGAACAAGGGCATCGGCTTTTTGATCATCCAGGCGTACAGCATATTCGACATGCCACACATGTACGCCTTGTTGATCGTGCTGTTCGTCCTTGCGGTCGGCGCAAACGCGCTGGTTGGACGGCTTGGCGGTTTGCACAGCATCAAACGAAACTAGGACGCAAAGTAAAGGCGGGCAGTATGAAAAACGCCAAGCTTCGTAAAGGTGAGTAGCATGACTACTACAGTTTCTCCTCAATCCGCATCCGCACAGGCCGTGGTGCTTCCCAAAAATCGCGGCGCATATTACGGAGGTGCGTGGCACGAGCCAAAAGCTGGCCGCTATGTGGATACGATCAACCCCGGCACCGGCCAGTCGCTCGGTAAGGTCGCGGAGGCTGGCGCCGATGATATCGATGCCGCGGTAGCGTCCGCGAAAGCCGCATTCAAAGAATGGCGTTGCGTTCTGCCGCTCGAACGCGCTCGAATTCTTCGGCGGATCGCAGAAATCCTGCGTCAGAATGCCAGCGAGCTCGCGATGATCGACGCTGCCGACTGCGGCAATCCGGTCAAGGAAATGGTCAGCGACGCCATTATCGCGGCGGCACAAATGGAATTTTTTGCGGGATTTGTCACCGAGATGAAGGGCGCGTCGATTCCGATGGGCCCGAACGTCGTCAATTTTTCGGTGCGCGAACCTTTGGGCGTCGTCGGCCGTATCATCCCGTTCAATCATCCATTTATGTTCTGTGCCGGAAAATCTGCCGCCCCGCTCGCTGCGGGTAATACCGTGGTCGTGAAGCCGCCGGAACAGGCTCCCCTCTCCTCACTGCGGCTTGCCGAACTGATCGGCGGGCTGCTACCGGCTGGTGCGTTCAATGTCGTGCCAGGCGGACGCGAGGCCGGACAAAGGCTCGCGAGCCACCCGGATGTCGCCATGATAGCGCTAATCGGCAGCGTTCCGACTGGAGGCGCGGTGATGAAAGCTGCCTCGGACACGGTCAAGCGCACCATGCTCGAGCTTGGCGGGAAAAACGCACTCATCGCCTTTGGCGACGCCGATCCGGATGAAGTTGCAGGGGCAGTCGTCGGCGGGATGAATTTCACCTGGTGCGGGCAGTCCTGTGGCTCGACCAGCCGCGCCTTCATCCACGGGAACATTTATGACACCGTACTCGCGCGGGTGAAGGAGAAGATCAAATATTACAAGCCCGGCATCCCGACCGATCCAGCCACCACTATGGGCGCGATCGTTTCCAAGCAGCAATTTGATCGAGTTATGAGTCTTATCGACTCCGCCAAGAGGGAGGGCGCCGAACTTATCACTGGCGGCAGGCCACCGTCCGATCCGGCGCTTAGGGATGGCTTCTATATTGAGCCGACCGTGTTCGCGGTGAACGAGAAAAACAGGATTGCGCGCGAGGAGGTCTTCGGCCCTGTGCTCGGCGTGTTCAAATGGCGCGACGAGGCGAGAATGTTGGAGACCGTCAACGCGGTCGAATATGGCCTTACGGCCTCAATCTGGACCAATGATCTCAGCACCGCGCACCGCACCGCGCTTGCAGTCCAAGCAGGCTACGTGTGGATCAACGAGGTGAGCAAGCACTTCCTCGGCGCGCCGTTCGGCGGCGTCAAGCAGTCGGGGCTGGGACGCGAGGAGTGCTTCGAAGAGATGCTCGCCTTCACGCAGGAAAAGAACATCCACGTGAAACTCAAACCGGCCAACGCCTAGCTTGGCGGATTGAAGCCCGCGCGTTGCCACGCCGCGCGGTGCGCCGGATCAGCCACGAAGGCAATGAACGCCGCGGCCGCATCCGGGGCCGCGCTGGTGGCAGTCACAGCCGCGCCGTAGATGGTCGTAAGCTGGATTGCGTCCGGTAGCGGCCCGACAACAGTCAAGCCGTCGGTATTGACCACCTCGCTCTTCGGGTAAAAACCGATCTCGGCCTCCCCGCTTACGACAAGCTGGACACCGCCTTCGAGCGCCGGTCGGTGGATAATCCTGCCTTTCATCGTGTCGGCAATGCCGAATTGTTCGATCAAATTGCCCATATGCGTGCCACTGGGCGTCGCGCCGGGAGTTGCGTGGGTAATGGCTCGGCTGTTGAGAATCGCCTGCTTGACTTTGTCTGGCGTCGAGAGACCCGGTCTAGGCGCGCCCGTGCGTACCACGGCGTTAATGCTGACCAGCCCCAGAATGGCGCGGCCTTGCGCTTGAGCCACGCGGCTCTTTTGATAGCCGTCCAGAATATTGGTCGGCATCACCAGCACATCCGCCTTCTCGCCGGCGGCAATCTTGTCGCGCAGCGTCGACATCACCGCGAAGACAAATTCAACCTTGTTGCCGGACTTTTGCTCGAACTGCGGCGTCAATTGCAAGAAGATTTCCTTCGGCGCGCCGCCGCTCATGATGCGTAGTGTCGCCATTGAAAAACCTAGAGTTTGAATGTTTCGAGCGTGCCCGGATGGAACATCTCTTCCACCGTCACCAGCCGCGACGAAAGACCCTGTGAATGATGGTGGCGCAGAAAAGTCTCCAGCGTCTTGCGATTAGGCGCAACACCGTACGACCAGAAATCCTCGCCCATCAGCGCACGAGTTTCCCTCAACCGTTCCTCGACGAATGGCAGCGTCACTTTGGTCGATGACGTATCAGCAAGTTTTTCCAACGCAATCGTCTTTGAGCGCTCGAAGGCCTTAAACACTGCGCCCGGGAGCCAAGGGTGTTGCTCTGCAAGCTCGTGCCGCACGCCGACCAAATGCATGATCGGAAAAATACCGGTGCGTTTGTAATAGTCCTTTGCCGCCGCGACCGGATCGGGGAACAGCCAGCCGATTTGGGCATTGCGTCCGAAGCCGCGCGGTACGCGCGGTCCGATGAAGCCGTCGATATCCCCCACCTCGAGCATGCCCGAGAGGGTGCGCCCTTCCGGAGCATTCTCGAGCCGCACATCCTTCGACAGTGTGATGGCGATCTTTTCCGGCCGTCCCGCCTCCTCCAAGCCACCCCTGATCCAATGGATGTCGGACGGCTTGACGCCGTGGTCGTCTTCCAGGATCGCGCGCGCCCACACGTTGGCAGTCAATTGATATTCCGGTACGCCAATCTTTTTTCCCTTCAGGTCGGCCGGCTTCTTGATACGGTCGGTGCGCACATAGATGGCGGAGTGTCGAAAGGCACGTGATACGAAAGCTGGCACGCCCACATAGGGGCAATTGCCTTGAGCGGTCTTGACGGTGAAGCTCGACATCGAAAGTTCGCAGATATCGAATTCCGCACGACGGAAAGCGCGGAAGAAAATCTCCTCAGGATCGAGCGCCATGAACACCGGATCGACGCCGTCGATTTGCACGAGCCCGTCGCTAAGGGGGCGGGTACGATCGTAGTCGCGGACGGCGACGGAGAGATTGAGTTTGGCCATTGGAAACCCGGCTGGACGTCTTAACTGCCGGAGTGTCATAGGCGAAATGGCGCCGAGACGCTACTCCACCCCGCGCTTCTGCGTTTTTTCATCCGGGGTTACGTCAATCGCCTGCGCATGGCCGACGATCTTCACCGGCCCACGGCAATCCTTCATGCAGGGTTTCGGATTCCAGAAGGTCTTTTCGGTTTTCTCGCGGTCGTCGTCGAAAAAACCACCCTCATTCGGCATCTTCACCTTGCCCCAGGTCTCCTTCGACAGCACGAATTTGTCGTCGACGATGTCATTGAGATTGAGCACATAAGCGGTGACAGCGTAAAGCTCATCATTGGTGAGCGATTCCGAATCGCCGAAGGGCATGGCGCGGCGGATATAGTCGAACACGCTCGATAAATAAGGAAAGTAGGAGCCGACCGTTTTAACCGGATCATGGGAGGCAAGCGTGCCCTTGCCTTGCGCAAGCTGTGGCCATCGGCCGGCGCTTTCGCCGAACTCGCCGTGGCACGCCGCGCATTTGTCCATATAGATTTTCTCGCCGTCCTTCACCGACCCGCGACCCGACGGCGCACCCTGCCCGTCCGGCCGTATGTCGATGTCCCAGCCGGCAATCTGCTCCGGCGCGGCGACACGACCGATGCCGTAGTTGCGCGGAATGTCATTTTTCGTCTGTCCGCGCGCTGAAGCGTCAAAAGCAAGCAGCAGCGCGACGGAGAACGCCAGCCTAGCCCACCTCGACATTCTCGACCTCCCCGTCCGGCTTGACGGCCCAGGTCTGGATGCCGTTGTTGTGGTAGATTGAGTTGACGCCGCGGATTTTGCGCAAGGCGTCCTTGCTGGGCTGCACGTAGCCGGTGTCATCCATGGCTCGCGACTGCAGCAAGAGCTCTTCGCCGTTCCAGTCGAACTCGTAATAGAAACGCACGCAGGCCTTGTCGAACACCGGGCCGTCGATGCGCGCGGTGCGCCAGTTGCGGCCGCCATCAAGCGAGATATCAACACGCTTGACCTTGCCGCGCCCGGACCACGCCAGACCCGAAATGACGTTGAAACCTTTCTGCTTTACCGGTGCCTGCGGCGACGGCGAGGTGATCACCGACTTTGCGTCCATGACGAACGTAAATTGGCGTGCCTTGCCGTTTTCGAGCAGGTCCGTGTATTTCGACGTTTCCTCGCGCGTGAACCAGGGCTGATCGCTGACCTTCAGCCGGCGTAGCCATTTGATCCAGATATTCCCCTCCCAGCCCGGCACTACCAGCCGCACCGGGTAGCCCTGTTCCGGGCGCAACATTTCGCCATTCATGCGGTAGGCCACGATGCAATCATCGAGCGCCTTCTCGATCGGAATTGAACGGTTCATTGCGGCGGCGTCACCGCCCTCCGCCATCACCCATCTCGCATTCGGCTTGAGACCGGCCTGCTCCAGCAGAACTTTCAACGACACGCCAGTGTATTGCACGCAATGCACCATGCCGTGGGTGTATTGGCAACCGTTGAGCTGGGCGCCGCGCCACTCCATCCCGGAATTGGCGGCACATTCGAGGAAGTAGATCTTGTTGACGCGCGGCAGGCGCTTGAGCTCGTCGAGCGTGAAGATCAGCGACTTATCGACCATCCCATGTAGCATCAGTCGGTAGTCGCTCGGATCGATTTCGGCGATGCCGCCGTGGTGACGCTCGAAGCACAATCCGTTCGGCGTGATGATGCCGTCGAGCTGATGCAGCGGGGTGAAACTCACCGAGGACTCAGGCGTCGCAGTGAGCCAAGAGACCGTGCGACGGATGACGTCTTTTTCGTATTTGGATGGATTGCCGTAGGCACGTACGCCGACACCCTCGCCCAGCTGACGCGTCCAGCCAGCGACATTGGGTGGAAGATTCTTGGCGTTTTCGGCACGTGCGGCTGGCATACCTGTCGCGGCAAGTCCGGCTGCGCCAATAAGAAAACGGCGACGCGTGGCCCGCGTCGTTTCGGTCGGCTCTGTCATCGGCACCTCCCGGCAGATCGGCTTGCGGTAGGCTCATATCACATTCTGTTTTTTGAATGTAATATGGTCTGCCGCTAGACCCCGGAAATTTTCACGCTGGTATTCGGCGCCACTCGCACCGTCTTCTCCGTCGCGACATAGCGCTCGACCAGGTCCCAGACCGGCGGGCCCTCGGTGCCCTCGTTCACGCTGGCCCAACCTGCGACCACGTATGCCCTTTGAGGCTCGATGGCGTTGCCGGATTTAAGGTGCGTCATTGCCGAGATGCGCTGGCCCATCGGCCTGGAAACATCGATTGCGTAGCCAAGTCCGCCGCAGCGAACCATGTCGCCGCCCTGCTGATAGTAGGGATCGGGATTGAACAAGTTGTCGGCGACGTCCTCGAGCACCTCCTTCAGGCGTTCGCCGGTCATCGCAATACGATAAACCTGCGGATAGGTGATGGCAGTAGCGTTGTGGATGTCCTCGACCGTAATCGGCTGGCCCGGTAGCACGCTGGTGCCCCAACGGAAGCCGGGCGACAGCGCAATCTCCGCGTCCCGCTCCTTCAAGAGCGCTGCGCAAATCAGATCGTCGAAAGTGCCGTTGAAATTGCCGCGTCGGTAGAGCAGCGAGTCGGTGCGGCCGACTTCGCGTGCAAGCTCTTTCGCATAGGGGCTGCGCGCTTTGGTGACCGCAGCGGTCATCTCCGCATCCGGCGTGATCACATCGGCAAACAGCGGAATCAGCTTATAACGGAAGCCTTTCACCATTCCGCCCTGCACGTCGAGGTCGAGCCGCGATACAAATTTCCCGTGGCTCCCGGAGGCGATTAGCAGCGTATTGCCGACCATGATCGCTTCCGGCAGCGCATCATGCGTATGGCTCGTCAGGATGACATCGATGCCGGAGACGCGCGCGGCGAGCTTACGATCAACGTCAAAGCCATTGTGCGAGAGCAGCACCACCAGCTGCGCGCCGTTCTTGCGCGCCTTCTCCACACCGGAACGCACATCCTCCTCCCGGATACCAAATGACCATTTCGGCATCATCCAGCGCGGATTGGCGACCGGCGTATATGGGAAGGCCTGGCCGAGCACGGCGATCTTTACGTCGCCTCGCTCGAACATTTTCATCGCTTCGAAGGCCGGCTCGTTCCATTCAGTGTCGCGGATGTTGAGCGCAAGGAATGGGAAGCCGAGGCCATTGATCAGCTCCTTTACGCGCGCTTCGCCATAAGTGAACTCCCAATGGCCAGTCATGGCATCCGGCTTGAGCAGTGCCATGCAATCGACCATGTCCTGGCCCTTGCTCCGATTGGAGCCGAGCGAGCCCTGCCAGGTATCGCCGCCGTCGAGGAACAGCACCCTGTCGCCGCGTTCGGCGCGCACATGTTTGACAACTGTCGCAAGCCGGTCGAATCCCCCGATGCGACCGTAAGATTTAGCTAAAGCCTCGAATTCCTGATCAGTCAGGGCATAGGCCGAAGCCGACTTATCCGGAATGCCGAAATGCTTGAGAAAATCCATACCGCTGAGGTGCGGCGGCTGTCCTCTCGCCTCGCCGACGCCGAGATTGACCGAAGGCTCCCGAAAATAAACTGGCACAAGTTGACCGTGGATATCGGCGACGTGCAGCAACGTAACATTGCCGAGGGCATCGAACCTGAGCAGTTCTCCTTCAGTTAGTCGTTGTTGCGCGAAAGCGCGCATGAATGTGCTGTCGCCGGCTGCGAGCGCCGCAGTGGCGGCGCCGACTTGAAGGATTTCACGGCGAGTGATCATGGAATGCCTGCGCGTAATCCGTCACCCGGAGGCGCGAACGAAGCGAGCCCAGGCGGCCACGGAGCCAAAGCCACTACCCCTTCGAGGCTCACCTTCGGCGGCCAGCTTGGGCGGCGACCTCAATGCCTGATGCCCGGAACGCTGAGCTTCTGCCCTTCGTTTTGCGCCGCAAGATACAGTTCAAGATCACCATATTCCTTGGCGTCTGGCGGCAGTTCATCGGCGCGGATGTTCACCTGGCACCACTGGAAGCGCTGGCGAATGTCCCAAATCGCCAGTAGGCTGGTACGCCAGGTCGGGAAATGGTCGTACTGGCCCTTTGGCTCTCCCAGCCACTGGCCGCGGATCCAATGGTTCGCTGCTTTGCCATGGCAGTCGGTGCACGCCATGTTGAGCTGGCCGACCTTGCGCGCACTTAGCTCCTTGCCGCGCTCGATCGCCGCTTTCGCTTCTGGGCTTGTTGTGTCGACTTTGATCGGCGCGCCATTGGCGAGATAGTGGAGATA
The DNA here is from genome assembly GCA_049802775.1 of Pseudolabrys sp. Lineage (GTDB taxonomy): Bacteria > Pseudomonadota > Alphaproteobacteria > Rhizobiales > Xanthobacteraceae > Pseudolabrys. The sequence continues at coordinate 31,745 of JBARNC010000503.1, forward strand.
AATCGACATCGCGCGGTTCTCGTCGGTTTCCATTAGCCAATCCGTTCCGGTGGTGGCCTTGGCGTGACGAGTGACGAACTCCTCTACGCCCAACACCTTGTTGAGCCGCGGTTCCCACTTCGGCATCGATGCTGCCCAGTTCTTGAACGCCTCTTTCGCATCGGTGTGGCAGCTCTGGCACGATTTACCCGCGGCACCCATCTGATTCCAAAGATCCTGCGCCTTGTCCACCGCCCACATACCGGGATTTTCGATCGGATCGAGATTTTCGCGTTTCTCAACCGGAGCCGGGCGTTTGTTCGGGTCGTCCAGCGCGGTCTTGAACACCGCCGGCGACTTCAACGTCTTCAGGAAAACGACCATGTCTTTGATTTCCCGGTCGTTGAAGAAGCCGTGGCTGCCCCAGGGCGGCATCACCGTCTCGGGATTATAGACGCGCGCGTCGTAAATGTAGTTGAACAGCCACTCGTCCTCGCGACCGGCACTGCCGATTTCCGACAGGTCGGGCGCGGCATTACCCGGCAGGTCGGCGTTTCCGGCCGGACCCATCACATGGCAGGCCAGGCATGAGCCGCCGCGGTTGCGGTCGGCCACCAGCTCGGCTCCCTTTGTTGCGTCGCCAGTGATCGGATCGGAGAGTTTGCGCGGCTGCTTCGGCGCCGGCGGGGTTGCTACGTTACCAAGCGTATTATACTTCGACTCCTCACGTGTCGGCCACCCGGCGTAGCGTTTCCACGGCCGCGCAGAGGCGTCACCGTTGATCTCGAGCGCTGCTTGCTTGTTAGCTTGGGCACTGGCGCCCGATCCGCCTGCGCTGACAAAAGCGCCAGCGCAGAATAGAACGACGGCCATGCTGCTCGCCAGAATCCCGTCACGCGTCATCGGACCCTCCCCAATGTATTATTATTATGTCGTTCCGAGCTTTTTGCACGGAACGTGCTGTCAACTCACGGTGATGTTTTCTTCCGCCGTGGTGACCGTACCGTCGTCGTCGGTCCAAGTGAACTTGAACGTGCCGCTTTCTTCCACCTTGGCATGGAACTGCATGTAGGGATTGGCTGCGATTGCCGGCTCCATGGTAGCGCTGAACACCGGCTTGCCATTGAACTCGCACGCGAACTTGTTGATAATTTTGCGCGGGATCGGCTTGCCGTCCTTATCCTTGCGCTGGCCCGATTCCATGATGTGCGGCAACAGCGTCTTGATTTCGATCACTTCGCCCTTCTTGGCTTCCTTTGGAAGCTTGAGCCGCGGCTTTTCCGCCATGGTTCTCTCCCGATTCGTTGTTGTTGTCGGATCAGCCGCCGCAGCCGCCGATGGTGACTTTCACCAACTTTTGATTGGTGAAGAATTCACCCTTGCTGGTCTTCGCAACCACGATGATGTTCTGGGTTGTGGCGAGACGGATGCGGGTCGACGCTTCTGCCTTGCCCGACAAGGGTGAGAAGTGGAAAGTCGCGACGCCTGGGTTGGGGTTACCGTCGGCAACGACAAGTATTTCGCTGACATGATTGTCGGCGGCCATCGGTGCATCAACCGAGACTGACAGCGGCACTGTATTTCCGTTCTCGGCGATCTCGGGGAGTTCGATCGCAATCCTGCCCTTTTCCGCTGTCTTGCCGCCAGTAAAACTGGCGATCTGATCGGCTGCCTCCTTGGCAGCAGCAGACGCGCGCTCGCCCCAACCGATGAATGTAAGCGCCGCGCCCGAGGCGCCGAGCGCCAAGGCATCGCGACGGGATAATTGTCGCATCAGAAAATCCTCCCGAGTAACTATCTTGGGGCCGAAGCCAGTCCTACCCGGGCCAGACCATAGCGGTGGTCGACGGCTCGTTCAAATTATATTCACAAAAGAGAATGTACTTTTTCGGAGATCTGGCCGGCGGGAGAATAGAATAATGCAACTCAGCTCGGCAGCGATTTCAGATAGTCGCGGAAGCTTTTGCTCTCATAGGCTTTTTCTCGCACATAACGAAACATGGCGAGGAAATCGTCGGGCCGCAGGTAGCCGGGAGCACGCGCCACTTCGCGTTTGTCTGGCGGCAAGGTCTTAAGCGTCGTCACGCCCTCGTCAAAGAATTGGAAAGTGGGCGTGAAACGCACACCGTATTTCACGGCTAATTCTTTTTCGGAGAGTTCGGCTCCGTCAAAATCGGTCACTTTCCGCGATCCGATAATATTCAGCTGCAACACTTCGAAATTGGCCCTCACATAGTCCGCTATGCGCGCCTGCGCGAAATTGACGAAATGAGTCTCCTTGCAATAGGGGCAGCCTTTGAGCTCCCACATAATGGCAAAGCGCTTACCCTCTTTGCGGGCGCCATCAAGATCATCGGCAAGGTCAAGAAAGCTTTCCAGAAACCAGGGCTGCTTGTAGAGCCCATCGTCCGCCAATATTGGCTGCTCAGCGCGCGCGCGCGACGCGACGAGCGCAACAAAAGATGCAGCACCGACCAATAGATTTCGCCGTCCAATCATCACCAGGTCTCATAAACCACACGGCCAAGTTGACCTCGTCGGTCGCCATGGCGACGCGTATAGTTCTAAGTATATAGCGTCAAAATCGGATCAACGTCGATGCTGCTCTGGGTCGCTCGTGTTGCATACCTGATCATTGCCCTCCTGGGCGGCAACTCGGCCCGAGCAGACGATCTCGCCGATTTCAACGCAGCGGTCGAAGCAGCCAGCGCCCATAACCGGGTCGCGATAGGCTACTTGCGCACCGGCAACATCGACCTTGCCTCACTCGAGATAGACCGGTTGCGCGATGCTTGGGACAGATTTACCGAGCGTTTTTCCGGCAAGCGGCCGGACGCATTCGCCAACAACCCGCTCTACGGCAAATTGTTTACCGGCGTGAGTGCCCGACTGGTTGGTGCTGACCTTATGCTCAGAACGGGGCGCCTCGACGCTGCCCGCGATTCGCTCAACGCCATTCGCGGTGACCTTTATAACCTGCGCAAGGCGAGTGGTGTCGTGGTACTGGCTGATTGCGTCCGCGACGCCAACATGACGATGGACGCGCTCATGGTCTACAACGACCGGGCGCTCAATTGGGACGACTCCGAGATACGCTCCGGCGTGGTCAAAAAGGCATCGAGCTATGGTGCTGAGCTCGACCGTTGCGACGGCATCGCGAACAAGGCAGTGCGTATGGCCCCCGAGTTTCGCCGACTGGTCGATGGTGCCAAGGCCAGCCTGGCGCTGATACCGAAAGCGATTGCTGCCCGCGATTCCGATCTCCTCCATCGTGTGCTGATTGAGCTACGTTCGTTCGACAATCTATTGTCATTTCGGTTCGGTTGAGCGCCGGAAATATCGTCGCCAGCCGAATGGGCATTGGCCGCTCTTCCACCACATCACAGGCACACTATTTTTGTGATATACACTTCAGTTGATCCAAGATCCTCCATGAATCCTCCGTTTATGCGAGGAATGAAGTTAGTCGGCATGTCGCAAATACGGAAATTTTTTTCTCGCGGCGCACTGTTTGCCGCGACGTTTATTATCTCGACGCTAGCAACGGCGCGAGCGGCGGAACTTATAATGTTTGAACAGACAGGTTGCGCCTGGTGTGAAGCTTTTGACCGCGAAATTGCCCCAATCTATCCTAAAACAGCCGAAGGTCAGCGCGCTCCACTGCGGCGGGTCAATATCGACCACGCTTTGCCGTCCGATCTGGCGTTTATTGAGGTGGAACGGCTCGCGCCACTATTTGTGCTGATCGATAAGGGCCAGGAGATTGGCCGCATCCGCGGTTATCCAGGCGAGGATTACTTCTGGGGACTGCTCGGCATGCTGATCAAAAAACTGGATGCAGTCAGAACGGGTGGAGACCGCGCACGACATTTCGAAAGGTCGTTGCGCGCAACCGGCTGATCGTTTGTATTCAGGCAACGCTGAAAACGCGATTGTTGGTGTACGTATGGAATTGCAGCACTTGGAAGGCCACGCTCGTTCGAACGAACTCGACCGAATGGTCGACAACGCAAAACGCGCGAGTGATTTTCTCAAAGCACTGGCGCATGAAAGCCGGCTACTGATTCTTTGCATTCTTGCCGAAGGCGAAAGGTCGGTTAGCGAACTGGAAGATCTGCTCAGACTCAGACAGCCGACAGTATCGCAACAGCTTGCCCGCCTCCGAGCCGATGGGCTCGTGTCAACACGGCGCGACGGAAAGGCAATTTATTACAAGCTGGCGAGCGAAGAGGCGCGTACCGTCATCGCTGCAATCTATGACGTCTTCTGCCGGAAGCTTCGCAAACGTTAGCGACGCTAGTCCCCGTCGCGCTTTGGCGACGGCAGTAATTCGGTAGTTTTGCCGGCTATCCAATAGGCCAATAAGCCAATCCATTCATACACGGCGGAATCGAACCGGACTAAGCCCTTCGAAAATGTTTTGGTCGTCATCAGGTCGGATTTCTGGCCGGCGCGCCAGCCAACCGGATAGGCCTCGATCGGAAATCCGACCCGACGGAAACAACCGATCGCACGCGGAATGTGTTGTGCCGAGGTCACCAACAGCCAGCGCTCACCCGGCCTTGGTTGCACCAGATTCTTGGTGAATGCGGCATTTTCTGCGGTATTACGGGAACGTGCTTCCAATAATACGCGCTCGCGCGCGATGCCAAAGCTATCGAGGAGTGGCCTAAGGAAATCCGCTTCCGGCGGCTGGTTCCCGAGCAGGCTCGCATCACCTCCGGAATAAACTATGCGCGCATTTGGATAACTTCGCGCGAGCTTGGCCATGGCGACAATGCGCGCGGCATCGTTGCCGAGCGCCGGTTCGCCGTGGTCGCGTGAAAACTTGGGCGAGATATTGCCCCCCAGCACTACAATGCCGTCCGGCGCGCCGCGCACTGGATCCCAGGGCGGAAAACGACTTTCGAGCGCATATGTGAGCAGATCGCCCGCCGGCGAAAGGCCAATCGCCACCAACAGAATCAGGCTCACGACCATCATGCGTGTGCCCGCGCATCTCCAGCGCGTCGCCATTAACGCAAGGCCCGCAAGTGCAACCACAACTACGAAATTGGATGGTAATAGCAGAAAGGCGACGGTCTTCGAGAGAATGAAGAACATTAGCGCGTCTTTTTCCAGTCCTCGTAGCGTTTCTTGTTTCCCTCGTTAGGCGGATAAAGGCCGGGTAGCTTTGCCCCCTTCTCCACTTCCTGCACCAGCCAGCTTTCTAGGAGTTCGTGCTCCGCGCCTTCATTGGCAACGAAATCGGCCAGCTCCTTCGGGATCACCACCGCGCCATCATCATCTGCAACGATGATGTCATCTGGAAAAATTGCACAGCCGCCACAGCCAACCGGTTCATTCCAGCCGACGAAGGTCAGCTGGTTGACCGAAGCCGGCGCGGCCACGCCCGCGCACCAAACTGGCAGACCTGTTCCCAGTACGCCGTGCTTGTCGCGCATCACGCCGTCGGTGATCAACGCGGTGACGCCCCGCTTGATCATCCTCATGCACAAAATGTCACCAAAAATGCCGGCGCCGGTGACGCCCATGGCATCAGCCACCACCACGCAGTTCTCCGGCATGACCTCAATGGCGCTGCGCGTAGATATCGGTTTCGACCAGCTCTCCAGCGTCGCGAGATCTTCGCGCACCGGGACAAAGCGCAGCGTGAACGCCGGGCCAACCACACGCTTGCCGGAAAAGCCAAACGGCATTGCGCCCGCCATCCAGGAATGGCGAATGCCCTTCTTCAAAAGCATCGTGGTAATGGTGCCCGTGGTGACGTTGCGCAGGATCTCGATAGCCGAACTCATAGCGAATGCCTCACGCAGCCTTTAGCCCGAGTCGTTCATCGCGGCGACGCAAATAGGCGACGAAAGGCACTGCGAGCAGAACCATCCAAAGCTTTCCGACAATCTGCCCAAGCAGGAACTCGAGCGAACCAAAGGCAAGCCACAGAAATACAATCGAGTCGATTATCAAGCCGACGATGCTCGAAGCAACAACCGCAACCACCAATCTGCGGCGGGCAAGCGGTGTATAGACCGCAAAGTCGGCAAATTCGGAGAGGAAGAATGCGGTCGCTGAGGCCAACACCAATGAAGGTGGCGCAAGGCCGGCCGAGATTGCCGCACCGGCGGCAATCGCACCAAGCCCGAACTCAACGCCGAGGCGGCGTTGGACCAAATCGCGCAACACCAATGCGGCGCCAACCATCAGCACGCCAGAGGGCGCCATGATTCCAGGAGCCACCGGCACTAGGCAGGGACCATTGGGAACGCACACAGTTCCCACATGTCCGATCATCCAGTTGGCTGCGGGAATGGTCAGGCAGAACAATACAAGAAAGATGCTGCCCTCGACGTTCTGACGCTTTTCGTTGTCGATCATGTTTTCCGTCGGCTCGTGAATTTTGCAAATCCTTGCGCTCGCAGCTGGCAGGCTGGGCAAGTGCCGCAACCATAACCCCAATCGTGGCGTTGGGTACGGTCGCCCAGGTAGCAGCTATGGCTGTCCTCGATGACGAGATCAAGGAATGCTTTACCGCCGATTTGCTCCGCCATAGCAAAAGTGTCGGCTTTGTCGACCCACATCAGCGGAGTATGGATGGTGACGCGTTTGTCGAGGCCAAGGTTCAATGCGACCTGCATGGCCTTGATGGTGTCGTCGCGGCAGTCCGGATAGCCCGCGTAATCCGTCTCGCACATCCCGGCCACCAGATGACGGGCCCCGCGCCGGTAGGCGAGCGCACCCGCAAAGCAGAAGAAGATCAGGTTGCGGCCCGGTACAAAAGTTGTTGGCAAGCCGCTATCGCCGAGCTCAATAGCGGTTTCGCGCGTAAGGGCCGTTTCAGAAATAGCGGCAAGCGCATCGAGCTTCACAAGATGATCTTCGCCGAGGCGTGTATTCCAGTCGGCGTTTAACGCTCCCATTCGCGCGCGCAAGCGCGCGCGAACACTGAGTTCGACGGCGTGGCGCTGCCCGTAGTCAAAGCCAACGGTCTCCACGCTCGTAAAGCGCTCCAGCGCCCAGCCGAGGCAGACTGTTGAGTCTTGCCCGCCGGAGAAGAGGACGAGGGCCGTGTCAGTTGCGAGGGTCACGGCAGCGCACCGTTTCAATCCCACTTCGGTGACCAGGTCCAATCGACAATGCGCCCGCCACGGCGCGCAAGAGCGGCAATCTCGCGCATTTCGCCATCACTCAATTCGAAATCGAACAGGCTAAAATTTTCCTCCAACCGCTTGACCTTGCTGGTACGCGGAATCACGACGATGCCTTGCTGGACTAGCCAGCGCAGACAAATTTGCGCGGCGGTCTTGCCGTGAGCCTTGCCGACCTTTTCAAGCAGCTTATCCCTGGTAGCATCGCCGCGCGCAATCGGGCTATACGCCACGACAGCCATCCCTTGTTTCCGGCAGGATGCGATTACCTTATCCTGGTTCAGAAAGGGATGGCATTCGATCTGATTACAGACAAGTGGCTCGCTTGAGATTTTGTCGGCTTCCTCGAGCAGCGCCACTGTGAAATTAGAAATCCCAATCTGCCGCGTATAACCCTCTTGCTTCATCTTGGCCATGGCGCCGAGGGTTTCGACGAGAGGCACGCGTGGATTCGGCCAGTGGATCAGCAGCAGATCGATGACATCGATGCGAAGCCGCGCGAGGCTTTCCTTCACCGACCGCTCGAGATCGTGAGGCGCAAGTAATGTCGGCTGCACTTTAGTGGTGACCATGACCTCGGACCGCAGCCCCGAGGCCCGTACGCCCTCGCCCACCTCGCGCTCGTTGTCATACATCTGGGCGGTGTCTAGGTGTCGGTAGCCGATGCGGATTGCCTGCTCGGTCAGACGCGCGCAATCGCGGCCGCGCAACGCCCAGGTGCCGAGCCCGACGATCGGGATCTTGAAGCCCTTGGCCTCGACCACGTTCATCGCGACGTGCGGCCCCTTCATTTACGTGCCTCGAGCAGCACGACGACAAACGCAACCCTCACCCACGTCACGGCGTATCCCACTTGGGGGCGTGTGGCGGATTCACTACGCGCATGTTGGTCGCATTAAGCTTCTTGAGTTCCGCCATTTCGGCATACGATAGCTTGAAGTCGAACACGTCAAGATTTTGCTTCAGGTGTTCGGGCGTAGCGGTCCGCGGAATAGAGCAAACGCCCATCTGCACCAGATAGCGCAGCGAGACCTGCGCGGCGGTCTTACCGTGCGCCTTGCCGATGTGCTCAAGCGCATCCGCGCCCGGGACTTTGCCGCGCGCGATCGGGCAATACGCGACAACTGCCATGCCGTGTTTTTTGCATGCAGCGAGCACCTTGTCCTGATTGATGAAGGGGTGCATCTCGATCTGGTTGCAGACCAGGGGCTCCGTTGTCACCGCCCAAGCTTCGTCCAGCATGGTAGTGGTGAAATTGGCAACGCCAATGTATCTGGTCTTGCCTTCTTTCTTCGCTTTGCAGAGCGCGCCCACCGAAAGCTTGAACGCTACGTCAGGGTTGTTCCAGTGGATTAGCAGGAGATCCACGCACGGCAGCTTGAGATTGGCCAGACTCTGCTCAAGCACCTTGGCGAATGCATCCGGCATAAGGTCGCCTTGGCGCACCTTCGTGCAAATGAATACGTCCTCGCGCTTGACGCCCGATTGGCGCAAACCTTCGCCGTTTTCCTTTTCGTTGCCGTAGAAGGCCGCGGTATCGAGGTGGCGGTAACCAATCTGCAGTGCTGTCCTGACCGCCTGCACACAGATGTCCTCTTTCAGGGTCATGGTGCCGAGACCGATCTGCGGAATATGGGCACCATGGGCTTCAATGACTTGCATTGCATTCTCCTTGGAACGGGTCGCTGGCGGGTCGTGGAGAATGCCCCGTCGCCGTAGCGCTGCCAACCGGGGTTCCCGAAGCCTGCTTGGAGCATTGGCAGGTGGTGCGGCAAAAACGTCGCGGATATTTACTCTTGCTCAACGCGCGACAAACACTTTTGATTTTTACGCTTGCTACATTGGAATTATTCAAGACTGGAAGAAAGTTATTGCATCAATAGCGTTTAATGCTTTTGTGAGGGCCATTCTTCTACCCTGAGAACCAAATGCGCAGTGTTCTTGTCGCTATTGGCGTGGTCAGCCTATTAACCGTGGGGGCTGCGGCAGCTTGGGCTGATGACTATGTGCTGACTATCAAGGACCATCGTTTCACCCCGGCCGAAGTCAAGGTGCCGGCCAACCAGCGGGTAACAATCACGGTGATCAATGAGGACGCAACGCCCGAGGAATTCGAGAGCAATTTAATGAAGATCGAGAAAGTGATAGCTGGCAACTCCAAAGGGGTGGTGCGCATCGGCCCGCTCAAGCCCGGCCGTTACCCCTTCATCGGCGAATACAATGAAGCCACCGCCAAGGGCGTGGTCATCGCGGAATAAATCATGCTCGGCGCATTGATCATCGTCTTTCGTGAAGTTATCGAAGCCGGCCTGATTGTCGGCATCGTAATGGCGGCAACGCGCGGCGTCACCGGACGCGGCCGCTGGATCACAATCGGTATCGGTGGAGGCGTTCTGGGTGCCAGCATTGTCGCGATGTTTGCCGGCGCTATCTCCGATGCATTCCGAGGCGCCGGCCAAGAGCTGTTCAACGCCGGCGTGCTCAGCGTCGCGGTCATCATGCTGATGTGGCACAATGCCTGGATGGCGCGGCACGGCCGTGAGATCGCAGACGAAATGCGCCGGGTCGGCGCCGCCGTGAGTGAAGGCGCCAAGCCGCTGACCGCGCTCGCGATCGTTGTTGGACTTGCGGTGTTACGCGAAGGATCTGAGGTGGTGTTATTCCTTTACGGCATCATGGCCTCAGGTACCTCTGGAGCGGCCCTGGTTGTCGGCGGGCTTCTTGGCATTGCCGCCGGCGCGGCATTCACCGCACTGACTTACTTCGGTCTGCTGGCGATCCCAAACCGACACATTTTCTCGGTGACGAGCGGGCTGATCGCCCTGCTCGCCGCGGGCATGGCAGCACAAGCCATGCAATTCCTGAATAGTGCCGGCTTGGTGGTAGCGCTCGACCGCCCTCTCTGGGATACCTCCTGGTTATTATCAGAAAAAAGTATCTTCGGCCGGCTGCTTCATACACTGATTGGCTATATCGACCGGCCGACCGAGATGCAGCTCATCGTCTATATCGCCACCTTGTTCGCGATGTTCCTACTGATGCGAATCGCGCGCTATTCCCCGCGCCAACGCGTCCCCGCCGCCGCTGAGTAAACAATCAGCTGCTCCGTCTGCCACCCCAGGAGACACGTCAGCGCCGTCTTCCACCCAGCGTGGCAAACGCCACGTCGGGAGCTTGATCGATCAATTTGAGCAAGGCACGCGCCGGGCCGCGCGGATGACGTTTGCCCTGCTCCCAATTACGCACAGTCTCGATCGGCACTTCGATTTGTTCGGCAAACGCGGCCTGCGTCAGCCCGGACCGTGCCCGTACCTGACGCACAAATCGTGCCGGATCGCTGTAATCGACGGTTTTTTCGCTCCCATCGGGCATGACTTCCACAATCCGCCCGTCGGCCTTGAGCCGAACCCGCATCATACCGCTATCCCTATCGCTGGTGCTGTCGGCCAATGCACTAGCTGATTCGTGGTGGCGAAAAGTTAATGCGGTCAAAGCCGGTCCTGTGTAGCGAAGCAGAAGCGCTACCGCGTTTTCTCGAAAATTTCGCGCCCAATCAGCATCCGGCGAATTTCACTCGTGCCGGCACCAATTTCGTACAGCTTGGCGTCACGTAACAGCCGGCCGGTGGGAAAGTCGTTGATGTATCCGTTGCCGCCGAGGCACTGGATCGCTTCCAATGCCATCCAGGTCGCCCGTTCGGCGGCATAAAGGATCGCGCCGGCGGCATCCTCGCGGGTAGTACGGCCCTCGTCACAAGCGCGTGCGACCGTATACACGTAAGCCTTTGCCGCATTCATCGTCACATACATGTCAGCGAGTTTCGCCTGCACAAGCTGAAAGCGCCCAATCGCTTGGCCGAACTGCTGGCGCTCATGCACGTAAGGGATTACCACATCCATGCATGCCTGCATGATGCCCAAGGGCCCGGCGGCGAGCACCACGCGCTCGTAGTCGAGGCCTGACATCAGCACGTTGACGCCGTTGCCGACCGCCCCGAGCACATTCTCTTCCGGCACTTCGCAGTCGGTGAACACCAATTCGCTGGTGTCGGAACCGCGCATGCCGAGTTTGTCGAGCTTCTGCGCCGGCGCAAAACCCTTGAAGCCCTTTTCGACGATGAATGCGGTGATACCGCGCGCGCCCGCAGTGCGATCGGTTTTGGCGTAGATTACCATCGTGTCGGCGACCGGCCCATTGGTGATCCACATTTTCGAGCCGTTGAGCACATAGCGGTCACCCTTTTTGTCGGCGCGCGTGCGCATCGAAACTACGTCGGAACCGGCGCCCGGCTCCGACATCGCCAGCGCACCGACATGGTCGCCAGAAATCAGTTTGGGCAGGTATTTGCGTTTCTGGTCATCGCTGCCGTTGCGGCGGAGCTGGTTGACACAAAGATTGGAATGCGCGCCATAGGACAGACCAACTGCCGCACTTGCGCGCGAAACCTCCTCCATGGCAACGCAATGCTCGAGATAGCCAAGGCCGGAGCCACCGTATTCCTCTTCGACGGTGATCCCGTGCAGTCCGAGCGCGCCCATTTCCGGCCAGAGGTCGCGCGGAAAAACATTGTCGCGATCAATCGCGTCAGCCCGGGGCGCGATACGATCCTGCGCGAAGCCGCTTACCGTCTTACGTAACATGTCGACGTCGGTCCCGAGGCCGAAATCGAAGCCCGCCCAGGCATTAGGGATCATGCGCCGCCCTCCGCTCGCATGCCCAACTCTATAAGCTGAAAGTCACGCTGTCAGCGCCTCGCCCGACGCCGACAAGGGTTTGCCGCCTTGTTTGGCCTGCGCCAGGAGCTTGTCGATGACATTGGCCGGCGCCGGCTTGGCGAACAGGAAACCTTGCATCTCGTCACAGCCGGCGAGCCGCAGCAGCACCCGTTGGTGCTCGGTTTCAACGCCCTCGACCAGGACTGACAGACCTAGCGCGCGGCCAAGCGCCACAATCGCCTGAATGACCACTCCGCCATTGGCAGAACGACCAAGCGCGGTAACGAAGCTTTTGTCGATTTTGAGCTTGTCGAGCGGGAAACGCTGGAGATAACCGAGATTGGAATAGCCGGACCCAAAATCGTCGAGCGCGACGCGCACGCCCAAGCCATGCAGATCCTTGATACGCGTAACCATCTCGTCCGGGTTGTCGATGAGGACACCTTCGGTGATTTCCAGAACCAGCCGTGATGGCGCGACCGCGCTTTCCAGCAACGCAGATCGAACAATATCGACGATGGTACGGTCGCGCACCTGTAATGGCGACAGGTTCACCGCCACATAGACGTCGTCGGGCCATCGCTTTGCTTCCTGTAGGCCGCGACGCAGCACAAAAGCGGCGATCGTGTCCATCAGGCCCATCTGTTCGGCAACTGGAATAAAAGTTGCCGGCGGAATTATGCCACGTGTGGCGTGGGTCCAGCGTAGCAAAGCCTCGACACCCACGATTCGGCCGCCGTGGGATGCTACAATTGGCTGATAAAACAATTCCATTTCATTTGCACTAATCGCGCGCGGCAGTTCACGGCTGATAAATTTATGATCGGTCGAAACGGTATCAATCGACAAATCGAACATGACAATGGTACTGGGACCTCTTTTGGCGGCCGTGCGCAATGCAAGCTCGGCGCGGCGCGTCAATTCTCCACGGGTGAAAGCATGACGCGGCGCTTGTGCAAAGCCCGCGTGCGCGCTCACCCGCACAACAGTATCGATCCAATATGGGCGCGCGATCGATTCAAGAGCCGTGCGAATGACTGTTTCAGCATCGATGTCCAGACCGGCTGTCAGCGTCACCGCAAACTCATCGCTGGCGATGCGACCGCACATCGCATGAGAAGGCAGCACCTCCTTCAACCGCCTGGCGATGGCAACGACAAACTCATCGCTGCCCAGGACAGCCGTGGTGTGCGGTGACGTCTTCCATGCCACTGACCTCTATGAGCGCAAAGGTCGTACAATCATCATCAGCTCGCTCCGCGAGAGCGAGATCCAGCAACTCCAGTGTCTTGGCATGGTTCGGCAGCCCGGTGAGCTTGTCCCGATCGGCTGCGCGTGCCGCCTGCGCTTCCCTCATCGCAAGTTCGCGCCGCGCGCGCTTGAGTTGCCATAGTGACAGGATTCCAAAGCCAACCACTACGACGGTGATGGCGGCGGCGAAATGGACTACCCGGTCCATTATTCGCATCGCAGGACGCGCTTTATCCCAAGTGAAGAAGCCCGCGATACGGCCATCCGCATTCATCAACGGGTACATTTCGCGGTTGGTTGTATCCGGGTCTCTCTCTAATTTGATATTTTTCACGCCTGCGATCCGCGCGGCTGTGCGCACCAGACGCGGATCAATTTCGTCTGACCTGACGAACACGCCAAATTCGGAGATGGCGATGCGTAAGGCTGCATGCTGTTCGGACAATAGCTGGGCATCGCTTTGACGTGCCAGGCGGCAGCCAATCCCTATGCCAAGCTGTGTCGTTACCATCGCAAGGATGATAAATGCGATAATCAGATAAGATACGACGAGCATGCGTTTTGCAGGTGCGGCTGAGCCGCCAGAGATAACCTGCAAATCCGGGACGCGCCTTCGCCGCGCCCAAGCCAGCAGCCAGCGGCCGCGGTTTAAACCCGCTGCTACAGTATTGACCTCATGCACCCGGATACTCCCAGCCTAATCGGGCATAGGGTTACGAACTGGTCTTTAAGCGTTGGTCAGGAAATAGGGTGAACAAGTCGTAACCGCGCCGACACCCTTTCAGCGCAGGCCGAACCACAGGCTGGCAATGCTCAAAAATGAGAAAAAGCCCACCACATCAGTCACTGTGGTCACAAACGGGCTTGACGCTACTGCTGGATCGAATTTGAGCCGGTGTAGAGCGAGTGGGATGAGAATTCCGCCGAGCGCAGCCGCGATCAGGTTGCAGATCATGGCAAGGCCGATCACGAACCCGAGCCCGGGCACCTTGAACCAGATGTAAGCCGCCACACCCGTGATGACAGCAAAGGCGATGCCGTTGAGCAGGCCGACCATGAGCTCGCGCATGATCACCCGCCAGGCATTGGCATCGCTCAAATCGCGCGTCGCGAGCGCACGTACGGCAACTGTCATGGTTTGGGTGGTAGCATTGCCGCCCTGGCTTGCCACGATCGGCGCCAACACGGCCAGCGCCACCATTTTCTCCAGCTGACCCTCGAACAAGCCTAACACAGACGATGCCAGAAATGCGGTGGCGAGATTGATCAACAACCAGTTGAAGCGGCCGCGCGCGATTTTCCATACCGAGTCGGACAATTCCTCGTCGTGGGTGATGCCACCAAGAGCGCGGATGTCTTCTTCTGCCTCCTCCTCGATAACGTCGGCGACGTCGTCGAAGGTGATGACACCGACCAGGCGGTCGCCCGCGTCGAGTACCGGCGCCGTCACCCAGTTGTAGCGCTGAAACAGGCGCGCGACCTCCTCCTGGTCCTGGGCTGCACTCACACGCGGGCGTTCCTTTTCCATCAGCTCGGAAATCGGCACCGGACGCTTGCTGCGGAGCAATCGATCAAGTGGTACGGCTCCAAGG
>JBARNC010000504.1:0-3972 GCA_049802775.1 Pseudolabrys sp.
TTTCAGGCGATTGTCGAGCGTGCTGGAGTTGCAGCCAAGATTCCGTTCAAGGTGCACAGCCACATGCTGCGCCATGCCACGGGCTTCAAACTAGCTAACGAAGGCGTCGATACCCGCACGATTCAAAGCTATTTAGGCCACAAGTCGATCCAGCACGGTGCGTTATACCGAGCTGGCGCCGACGCGCTTTAAGAGCCTATTCCGCGATTAGGTCACGTCGCCCACACTGCGACGGTTGTTCCGCGTGCCCCGCGCCTGACTTTTAATCAGTAGGTCATGGGTTCGAGTCCCATCGCGCTCACCAAGTAATATCAATAACTTAGCTGGTGTTTTGGGCTCTTAAGCGCAGAGCCAATCTGCGACCAGGGTACACATTGAGGTACACATTCAGTTGCTGTTAACGTGTGCCACTCCTTTAAGTCATGGCGGGCACGTTTTGAGTTCTGAGGGCCTTGCTTGCCGTTGCCCCTGGGAGGGGTATGATTCAGAGGTTCATGTGACTCCTGCAGTTCGGGGCTGCCTGTCTCCCTTCTCTTCTTGCGGGCGGCCCCACCTCCCCGACCCATTTGCGTCAGATCAATGCGAGGACAGCAGAGCCCGGCGTAACTGCGCGCCATGGCTCGCGCGCGGAAGCGGGATGGACGGTGCTACGAGTTGGCGCTCAAGCACATGCTTCATGAGCCTGATGCTGAGCGCTGGACACTCGTGCATGGCCGCGTGTGGAGAGGCATCCCTGGAGAACTCATCGACCACGCGTGGATCGAGACCGACGACGGGCAGGTCTACGACCCCGTTAAAAATGCCTACATGCCCAGGCGGCAATATCACTCGATGCGGCGCGCCGTTGATGTCCGCCGCTACACGAAGCAGGAGGCCATGGCCCTGTGCGCTGAGGCCAAGCATTTCGGCCCATGGCAGCCGGAGGAGAAGTGAAAGATTACCGACCCAAGGAGTCGTACCAGCGCAGCCTGACCAAGTCAGAGACGCAGCTGATAACTCTGCTCCGCCAAGCGCGTGACAACGCAACCGATGAGCAGTGGAAGGACTTCCACGTGTCACTGGAGCGCTATGGCGCGGAGTCGGCAAGACGTTTGATGCGGCCTGGAGAAACACAACCTTACGAGAGCCAGCGGGGAGTGGTCGCATTGCCGCCAAAGCTCAGGACCTGAATGCAATGCCCGAGTGTGAGGAGCCATTATGAAAACAGAAACAGTTTCGATCGAAGAAGCCGCCGAGCTGTTCACAGACATCGACGCCGACATAGCCGAGGGGCTGCCCCTGACGCTTCTGCTGACTGTGTGGACGCTCAAGAAGGACGAGCTGAGCAAGGTGCTGGGGGGCAAGACCTGGGCCCACTTTGACAGGTTTGCGATGCGCGCCGAGCAACTCCTAAGGAATATATCGGAGGAATCCAAAGTGCCCTTAGGGTTCAACCCTGCGACAGGCACCACCACGCTGTCAGAGAAAACCGAAGAGCAGCTCTGCCTCTTGTGGCGACAGACCAAAGACCAAGACGTCCAATTCCATTGAGTGCACAAAAAGGGCCCGCTTGGCAGAGAGGGGTAGAATCACACTTTCTTCCTACTTGGTTGCGGGCCGCCTGTCTCTTGCGGGCGGCCCACTCCTCCCGCCCCTAATAATATTGGCGTTCCCGTGCGCCAGCTGCAGTTCAAATCGACGGATAACGCGACAATCCTGCAATGCGCGTGCGTCCGTGACCATTGCAGCGCGGGCACCGAACATCATCCAATGCAATGCGGATAGGCGCATTCGGATCGCGCCGCTTAACAGTAAGGTCAAGGTCAATCACCGTGCCGCAACTGTCGCAGGCGATGATTAACCAGTGATGTTTTGAAGTGAGAGCGGCGGCGATCGTTGGCCAGAACCATGCAGACTTCTTGGCTGCATCTGTTCCCTTGCCAACGGAGTGCAAAATGCGTTTTCGTAGAGGCCAATCCCTCCTGTGAAGGTGCCCGGTGATCCAGAAACGGAGGAAAAGAGATGGATAACGTGCTGGCGTGGCTACTGTTTATTGCGTTAATCGTCGCGGCGGTCCTGATTTATATGCGCATGACGAAGCCAGAAATCTGGAATAGCTGGAAAGGCTGGAAAAGCGGGAAAGAAATACCTTACCAAGGCGTGGTAAAGCGGGATTGGGTCCCTACCGGGCGCATCGATTTCGCAACGCAGCTCGGCAACGAAGATACGCAACCAAGTGAATTCAAGTTGCTGGTAGAAGAACGTAGAATTGTAGAAAGCATCGCTGGAAATGAAAATCTTGAGATTCAATGGAGGCTTGCGACGCTGAGGGAAGCAAAAGCCGTCGCAAGCCAGTACCATAAATACTTATCGGAACACTCGCTCATCAAATCCGTAGTCGATGACACCGCGTTGTTATCTCCACCAATACCGGCTCAGGGCCATCGCTCGGACTCGGATTAGCGACCGGCTTCGGGCGCTGCCTCATTTGTTGAGCGCAGCCCGTGAACGTCTTGCATGCCCACTGTCAATCATGGCAAACGTCCGATATTCTTTTCTCTTGCTGTCTCATATCAGCAACGACAGATTTTATTTCCTCTCCCATTTGGATCAAAAGCGGACATTGGATGCGTGCAGCACACTCAAAAATAAAGAGGCCGCCAACTGAGGGGCGGCCTCTCGATTAGATCGATTTTCGATTAATAACCGCGATATGGCTTACACACGCCATCCTGGACGGTGAATCCACCCGGACAGCAGATGCGACGACCGTAGTAGTTGTAGCAGGCTGGGGAGGCCCCGTAGCCATAGCCTCCTCTGCCTCGGTAGTATCTCCTGTCATCGTAGTACCGCTCGCGATACCGATCACCATAGTACGGGCCAGGGGCATAATAGCCGCCCCCATAATAACCCTGTGCCGAGGCGATGCCGGCCGTCCCTAAAAGAGACGCGCCTGCCAACAGTATCACTGCAAGCTTCTTCATCTTGGCCTCCCATCGTGGAACTTAAACGCGAATGACCGGGATCATGTTCCTTTGCAGATGAATGACGCCAAAACAAATTGAGGCAAATGGTGTAGCCGTAGAGTTTAGTCCGGTTCGGGCGATGCAAACGCAATGTCCGCTTTACCCCCAGAAGCGGACATGTGCGGTGCAACTCAGTATGTCCGCTTTGTGCCGATATTGTTGCAAAAAGAATTTTCGCATCCTGACACGCAATATTGATTCAATAAATCAATCTGTCGCGCAAGATTGACTCAAACGGCATGCCCGTTGGATTCGATAGTTGCGCACTTGGAGGGGGTCGCGGACTTTTGCAACAATATCTGCCAATAGCGGACTCGTGCAGCGCAGCGAATGGCATCCTCATTCGATCACCTCGTCGCCGCGGGCGAGCAGCGAGGATGGTACTGCTAGGCTCGTGCAACGTGCGCAGGTGCCGACGGGCGCAGCTCAACCCATGAGCAGTTTGCCGGTAACTTCACGGCCCATCTTGATGACCTCGTCCTTGCTGATACCCGCCTTCAACAGGTCGGCGACGAAGAACTGCAGGCCGTCCGGCGGGCTCGGGTTGCCGGTCTGGCCCAGGTCGGTCGCCAGAATGAAGTTTTGGGGACCCACCTCCTTGATCGCGGCGGCAGTCTCCTCGACCTTCACCAGCCGCCAGTGCCGCATCCATGCCTGATTAGCGGTCGGCCCCATAATCGTACGACCCCTAAGGCGAAGTGCCATTGGGGTCAGTTTGGAGTCAGGCTCGGCTTGCTGGATACATTCAGGGAAGAACTATCCAGCTAAAAAAGCAAACCTCAAAGCCCGTCTGGGTGGCTTTGATGTGGATCAAACGACTTTCACCGATCAGCGCCCTTGCGCACGAGTCACCTCGCCTGGCGGGTGGCCCTCAACGAAAGCACGTCGCGCACCGCTTTTTTTAAAAGTCAGCTTTGGGTCATTTGCGGACAATGCCCTCGACAATGAACGACCGCGACTTCGTTGT
>JBARNC010000505.1:0-2612 GCA_049802775.1 Pseudolabrys sp.
AGGTCCATAGCTCCGCCCATCCCAGGCACCATCTTTCCGGGGATCATCCAGTTCGCGAGTAGTCCTTTTGCGTCGACCTGAAGCGCCCCAAGCACCGTCACGTCCACATGGCCGCCGCGGATGAGGCCGAACGACATCGCGCTGTCAAATGTGCACGCCCCTGCAATCGCGGTGACTGGTCGTCCGCCCGCATCTGTGAGCAGCGGGTGTCCCATTCCTTCTTCGGGGATTGGGCCAGTGCCGATTAGCCCATTTTCTGATTGAAAGAACACCTTTACGTCGCCCGGAACATAGTTCGCGACCACCGTGGGGATTCCAATGCCAAGATTGACGAGCATCCCGGTTCGCAGCTCACGGGCAATGCGTTTGGCGATGATTGACTGAACGTCCATTGTCTTCATCCGTTTGCAACGAGATAATCGACGAGAGGCGCGGGCGTTACGACGTGATCTGGCGCAATGAGACCTACTGGCACAATATGTTCGGCTGTGACAATGGTTGTCTCACCAGCCATCGCGATGACCGGGTTAAAATTTCGCGCCGTCAAAGCGTAGGAGAGATTGCCGAGATAGTCGGCGAGAAATGCACCGACCAACGCAAAGTCGGCGCGCAGCGCCGTCTCAAGCAGGTAGCTCTTTCCGTTGACATCGATTTTCTGCTTGCCTTCCTCAACAACCGTGCCGACGCCAGTTGGCGTTAATACCCCACCGAGTCCAAAACCACCGGCACGGATTCGCTCAATAAGCGTGCCCTGCGGGACGAGATCCACAGTCATCTTTTTATCAATCATTTGCCGCTGCGTTTCAGGATTGAGACCAATGTGACTTGCCACAGTCCGGCTGACCAAGCCCTTATCGACCAGTTTGCCGATGCCGCGGCCCGGAATCGCCGTGTCGTTTGCGATCACTGTGAGATTTTTTTTCCCTTGTCGCACGAGCTCATCGATGACGCGCTCAGGTGTGCCAACGCCCATGAAGCCGCCGATCATCAGGCTCGCGCCATCTGGAATCATTGCGACGGCGTCTTCTACAGGAATCATTTTCATAGCCGGAATATCGCCTCTGCGTGCGCTTGGTTAGAGAGCCAAACACATGCTGGATGAATGATGACGAGTTACCATTGACTTAAATCAAAATGACGGCTGCAGGAATGGGCGAAGCTCTTGCCTCCAGAAGAAGGAGATACCGTCTCGCCGAGGCCGTTCAGGGCCGACTGAGATCATCCAAAAAATGCTAAAGGGAAAAGCTGCAATCGTAACGGGATCGACAAGTGGCATCGGCCTCGGCATCGCACAAGCGCTTGCCGCAGCCGGCTGCAATGTCATGTTGAATGGCTTTGGCGAAGCACAGGCAATTGAACGCGAGCGTGTACAAGTTGCGAATGATTTCGGCGTTCGAGCCGCCTTCCACCCTGCCGACTTGTCAAAGCCAGCGGATATTGCGCAAATGATCGAAGCTGCCACACGCGAATTTGGCGCGGTCGATATTCTGGTCAACAATGCCGGCATCCAACATACAGCTCCTATCGAGAACTTCCCGGTTGAGCGATGGAGTGCAGTCATTGCGATCAATCTATCAGCAAATTTCTACACTATCCGTGCTGTTATTCCGCAAATGCGAGCCCGCAATTGGGGCCGCATCATTAATATCGCCTCGACGCACGGTCTGGTGGCTTCGATTGAAAAGGCGGCCTACGTCGCCGCGAAACATGGAGTACTCGGACTGACCAAAGTCGTGGCGCTCGAGACAGCTACGACGAAGATAACGTGCAACGCGATTTGCCCTGGATGGGTCTTAACTCCCCTGGTCGAAAAACAAATCAAGGAACGCGCGGCTCGCGAAAATATTTCGGTCGATCAGGCAAAAGCGGAGCTGCTGTCCGAAAAACAACCTTCCCATGAATTTGCAACACCCGAACAGATTGGCGCACTGTCAGTATTTCTGTGCTCGGACGCCGCCGCGCAAATCAGAGGCGCCGCTGTGCCGGTCGATGGCGGCTGGACTGTCCAATAATACGGCCCGTGGACTGGTCGACAGATTCTCTATTGAGGGTTAGTAGGCCGGTGTGATGGAACACGACAGGAGGCGTTCTTGTCCGAACCGGATCGAAATGGGATCTCCGCACGGCTGCGGAGACTCCCGGTAGATTTTCTGCTCGCGCTGATTAACGCGACAGCAATCCTGGTGATCGTCGCTGCGATTCTTGCGCTCATCGCGATGGTGCGTATCGATAACTTTGCCGGAAACGTAGTTACGACAATGACTGAAGCGGTGCTGTCAAAAATTGATCTGCCGTCAAAGGGCGTGCTGGTGAATCTCCGAAACCTGACTGAGGAAGTTCGCACGCTTGGTAATACCCTCCGGGAAATCAAGGTGTGAGAAAACCCAGTCGTTCAAATCGAGATTGCGCGACTGAAAGAGGCGCTGACCGCCCTCAATGTGAGCGTCGACCGGCTCGCAAACACGAGGACGATTCCTCACCGACGAAGCGATTGGACAACTGGGCCGAGCGATCACCGACACACTGACGAAGATGAGGGGCTGTACTTCCAACGTTGGCCAAATGCAGCCCTGATCTCAGCGACCACGCGGCCGAAACGCGGGACACCGTCG
>JBARNC010000506.1:0-2393 GCA_049802775.1 Pseudolabrys sp.
GATGAGCGCTACCCGTTCAGCCGCCACCACCAATCCCGCGACTCGCGCCGAGCGAGGGTGCCCTCAGCCCGCTGATTGGGCAGAGACCCGCGCTCGGCGATTGTCCGCCACCGGTCCCTCTCGCTCTTTATGTTCTCGAGCGCGGCCTTCAGATCGGCCACCTGCTGTTCGGCCCGTTCTGCCCGCAGGTGCAGTTCCACATCTGGGGTTGGTCCCATCGGAGTGTTCGGCTTTGATGGGGCACAGGACAATGCAGCTGCCGTGGCAAGCGTGCGCATGAGACGTTGCCTGTCCTTGCAAATGGATGCTGCGGGCAACGGTGCGCTGGTCCGGTTAATAGCTGGTTGACGGCTGGCGATGCCATGTCCGCTATTGGCACTCAGCGGACAATCCGACCGCGCCCGCTTTTAAATCAAAGCGGACAAAGCTGGACTTTAGCCCGGGGACGGTTTGTCCGCTAATGACCCAAAGCGGACATCTTAGTGCTGCTATCCGCGCGACCATGGCTGGTCGCCGGTTAGCATCGGCTAGGCGCTTTTCGCCTTTCGACCCAAGGCGCCGCTGATAAGCTCGTACATGGCGATAAGAACAAGTCGCTCTAAAGCGCGAGCTGATGAATTGTCCAATCTTGAACGCTACGAACGCATAGCGCCCTTCTATGATCTGCTCGACCTGCCATTTGAATATGGTCGTTACCGGAAGATCAGACCGCTCTTGTTCGAAGGTCTCTCGGGTCGGCTCTTGGACGTCGGTGTCGGCACTGGCAGAAATTTCCAGTTTTATCCACCTACAGCCAAAGTCATTTCGACTTGAGTCCGGCAATGCTGACCAGAGCCGAACAAAGGCGCGGGTTGGCGGTCGCAGGGGCCGTTCGGCGCGCCATTACGAAAATCTGGGAACCTTGGGTACATTGGGCGTATGGGGCGGGCTTTGACCGCCATACCGAGGAACACGTTCCAGAGGCTGGCTTACAATTAGTTGCTTCTCAGTTCGTCCCAAGTATCACCGCACGGCCATTGCCACAATCAGACTGAGACATAAATTTACGGGCAGCAGCGGCAAATGTGTGAGGATGTTTCTGTTGGTCTAGTTGTTTCAGCAAGACGTATCGAACAGTTCTTTGCCAATGTCACGGTGACCGCAATCGCTACCAATCCCAAGGAATGATGTTCCCGCTTTCTTTGTCTTGTGCTAAATACACAATCGTTATCATCCTTTGGAAAAGCACAGAGCGTGATTTCTCAGGCAAAATATTGAAAGTTGCATCGATAAATGGCTCTACCAATTCAATTCCACCCGCCTTCCATAGACGCCAACAGCATTCCATGAACTTTTTTTCGGCTGAATCACCACCAACAGCTAAGATTGGCTCAATCTCTTTTATTGTCAGCCCTAGTAATTGACTAAGCTGTACATCAACAGCATGTTTTCCGAGCATGACCCGCTCCTCAAGGTTACGATGGAGGATATATGCCCGTACCGAAATTTGAAAACTTCCGAATGGTTTAGGTTGAAAAGACTAAATCTAGCCATGGCCACGGTGGCGAAGGATGGGAATTCGGCACCTGCCTGTGGAGCCCAACTGCGGAATCTTTTGGCACGATCTTGGAAATTTTTACTGTCACGGAAATAGCAGTCGGCGGGAAGGAAGATGCACATTCAACCTTCCGGGCATTCCTGATGCAGAGTTGAGCCATGGGGGACATAGCCTGTCCTCCCTACAAGTAAACTTAGCACAACGAGAAACTGGCTTAGTCACATTTTCAATGCTGCTTTCTCTTGGCTGTGCTGGGGCGGCAGTTGTGTCCGTTTAGGGCAAGGCTATGTGGAACGCCGAGAAAGCGTACAGCCGCTTCGAAGCGGAGACGACCCCGGTCGTAGCTGTGCAGCAGCTTCCGTTCGGCTACGCCGCCTTTGGCGATCGCCGCGTCCGCATCGTGCAGCAATAAAACTACGCCTGCACTCAGCGACACGATTGGCTAAGGCGCGTCTTGTGGAACAGGACCGGCTCCAATCGGCAGAGGAAAGAGCCAGCGTTGAACGGCGATTGCGGCGCTTCAAAATAGTCCCGCTCACGCATAGCTCCGACCGAGCCGATGTTCTCGCGCATAGCTCCAAACGGGCCCATGTTAATGTCCGCGTATGCAAATGCGACACGCGGTCGGTCGACTGGATTGGATTTCGCGAACGCGACCGCACTCAAGGCCAAAAGCAACGCGGTGGCCGTTAAGGCTTTCATTGGCTCGGCCTCCTATACCCAATAGGCAACCGTGGGGAAGCTCCCCTGTTCCGAGCCGCACGTCATATTCGCGTGATGCTGGTAGCATTGGTTCAGGTCAATTCGTCAATGGTGTGGAGCTTAGATTTAATGAACGTGAGCACTGCAGGTGCGC
>JBARNC010000507.1:0-15970 GCA_049802775.1 Pseudolabrys sp.
ATCTGCGCCCGTATCGACCCCAACTTTACGGACAAGCCCGGAACGGTTCATCAATCGCGAGCTGTCGTGGCTCCATTTTAATCGGCGAGTATTGGAAGAGGCCGGCAACGAGCATCACCCGCTGCTCGAACGCGTGCGCTTCCTGTCGATCTCAGCAAACAATCTCGACGAATTTTTTATGGTGCGGGTCGCCGGTCTCAAAGGCCAGTTGCGGCAAGGAATCCTGACACAGAGTCCGGATGGGCTAACCCCGGGTGAGCAACTGACGCGCATCGGAGAAGCAGTTTCCCAGCTCGCGAGCGATCAGCAAAAGCGCTGGCTGGAATTACGCCCGGCGCTCGCCGCCGCAAATGTGGTGCTTGTGGACGGAAGCGACCTCAAGAAGGCGGAGCGCAATTGGCTGGAGGAACGCTTCCTAACGCACGTGTTTCCGCTGCTGACTCCGCTGGCAATCGATCCTGCGCACCCATTCCCCTTCATTCCAAACCTGGCCTTCTCAATCGCACTGCAGCTCGCCCGCGGTAAAGACGGCAAGGCGATGAACGCTCTCATTCGTATGCCGCAGAAGATCGAGCGGTTCATCAGGCTACCAAGTGGTGGCGATCATAGTATCCGGCTGATTACGCTGGAGGAAGCGACGGCGCTGTTCATCGGCCGGCTATTTCCCGGCTACACGGTCAAGGGGCAGGGCGCATTCCGCGCCATCCGCGACTCCGAGGTGGAAATCGAGGAAGAGGCCGAAGACCTGGTGCGGTTATACGAGACCGCGCTCAAACAGCGGCGGCGCGGTTCGGTGATCCGGCTGGAACTCGGCGCCTCAATGCCGGGAGAGTTGTGCAATTTCGTACAGCGCGCGCTCGCGGTCGCCGACGATGAAGTGTTTAGAGTCGATGGTGTGCTTGCGCTCAACGATCTCAACCAGCTCACCAGGCTCGACCGGCCCGATCTCGAATTCGTGCCCTACAATCCGCGTTATCCGGAACGCATCCGCGACCACGGTGGCGATTGTTTTGCTGCTATTCGCCAAAAAGACCTCGTGGTCCACCATCCCTACGAATCTTTCGATGTAGTAGTACAGTTCCTGCAGCAGGCCGCGCGCGACCCAAACGTGGTCGCGATCAAGCAGACGCTCTATCGCACTTCGGCTGAATCGCCGATCGTGAAGCAACTGGTAGAAGCAGCTGAGGCAGGAAAATCTGTTACCGCGCTGGTGGAGCTTAAGGCGCGCTTCGACGAGGAAGCCAATATCCGTTGGGCACGAGACCTCGAACGTGCGGGCGCGCAGGTCGTGTATGGCTTTATCGAACTTAAGACGCACGCCAAGTTGTCATTGGTGGTGCGCCGCGAAGCGGGGGAGCTTGCGACCTATGTGCATGTTGGCACCGGAAATTATCATCCGGTCACCGCACGCATCTATACCGATCTTTCATTTTTTACCGCCGATGCAGTCATCGGTCGCGACGTTGCGCGCATATTCAACTATATCACCGGCTACGCTGAACCGGGTGAACTTGAACGCATGGCGATTTCGCCAATCAACCTTCGCAAGCGCATCCTTCATCATATCGCGCAGGAAATCGCGCATGCCAAGGCCGGGCGGCCTGCGTCAATCTGGATGAAGATGAACGCGCTGGTCGATCCGGGAATCATCGACGCGCTTTACGAAGCATCGGCCGTGGGGGTTTCAGTTGACCTGGTCGTGCGCGGCATCTGCTGTCTGCGGCCGGGTGTGCAGGGGCTGTCCGAAAATATCCGCGTCAAATCGATTATCGGGCGTTTCCTAGAACATGGCCGCATCTATTGTTTTGGCGCTGGCCATCCACTGCCACATCCGAAGGCCGCGATTTATATTTCCTCAGCTGATATGATGCCGCGCAATCTCGACCGCCGGGTCGAAGTTCTGTGTCCGATTCTCAATGCCACAGTGCACGAACAGGTTCTCGGCCAAATTATGGTCGCCAATTTCAAGGATAACGAGCAAAGCTGGAAGCTCTTGCCGGATGGCAGTTCCACGCGCATAAAGGCCGCGCCGGGCGATGAACCCTTCAACGCCCATAAATATTTCATGACGAATCCGAGTCTGTCGGGCCGTGGAAAATCGCTCAAGGAATCGCCGCCGCGCAGTCTTATACGCCGCCTCATTGAAGGGGCGTAAGCGTTCGCCCAAAATCGTCACGTCGGTGAAAGGCCGTCTCGATCATGGCCCGCCGATCGCCGTGATCGATATCGGCTCAAACTCAATCCGTCTTGTTATCTATGAAGGTCTGACGCGCTCACCGACACCAATTTTCAATGAGAAAGTGCTGGCCGGCCTCGGTCGGCAAGTGCAGTCGACAGGGCTGTTGCCCTCTGATGCCATCGATACAGCGCTCAATGCGCTCCGGCGTTTTCGCGCCTTGTGCGATATTCTGCATGTCCACCGTGTTTGGGCGATTGCTACGGCCGCTTGCCGCGACGCGCGCAACGGCCGCGCATTCATCGCCGAAGCCGAACGCATCTGCCGCACCACGATCACAATCCTTTCCGGAAAGCGCGAGGCGCATCTCACTGCGCTCGGCATCGTTTCCGGCATCCACAAGCCCGATGGTATTGTTGGAGATCTGGGCGGCGGCTCGCTTGAGCTCGTCGACGTACATGGCTCCCGTGTGCGTGGGGGTATGACGCTGCCGCTCGGCGGGCTTGCGCTCCAGGACATCACCGGAAAATCGCTGAAGAAAGCAGAGAAATTCGTCGAGGAAGCCTTCGAAGACCTCGACATGTTGCACGACGGCGAGGACCGTACGCTCTACGCGGTCGGCGGCACTTGGCGCGCGCTGGCGCGGCTGCACATGTGGCAGACCGGCTATCCATTTCACGTCATGCACAACTACCGCATCTCGGCGCGTGAGGCGCAGGAGTTCTCCAGACTCGTGCATCACGTCGATACCGAGACGTTGTCGAAGATTGAAGTCGTTAACGCGGCCCGCCGACCTCTGCTTGCCTATGCCGCGCTGGTGATGGAAAACCTGGTCCGTACGATCAAGCCAAGGCAGATTATCATTTCTGTGCTCGGCGTGCGCGAAGGCCTGCTGTATTCACTGCTCAATCAACGTGAACGCGCGCGAGACCCGCTTATCTCGGCGGCGGCTGATCTCAACGTTCTGCGCTCCCGCTCGCCGCGCCATGGTGAGGAGTTGATCGAGTGGACCGACCGCTTCATGGCGTCGTCAGGACTGGAGGAAAGCTCCGATGAGCGCCGGCTACGCCATGCCGCTTGTCTGTTGGGGGACATTGGCTGGCGCGCACATCCGGATTATCGCGGTGAGCAGTCGATGAACATCATCGCGCATGGTGCTTTCGTTGCCATTGACCATCCGGGCCGCGCGTACCTGGCATTGTCGGTCTATTTCCGTCACGCCGGTCTGAGCGAAGAGGAATTGTCGCCTCGGCTACGCGAACTTGCCACAACACGCATGCTGGACCGCGCACGTGTGCTCGGGGCCGCCATGCGGGTCGCATACATCCTCACCGCCGGGCAGAGCGGCGTACTGCCGAAAACACCGATGCAGGTCAAACGCGGCCAACTGACCCTCAAACTGCCTGGCTCCTACGGACAGCTTGCGAGCGACCGGCTGGCGGGCCGCCTGCGGCAGCTAGCTCGGCTGATCGGCCGCGAGCCGTCGATCGCGGCGTAATTAAATTGTCTTCCGATCGTCCCCGCGAAAGCGGGGACCCAGAGCCAATTGCGATTTGCGCGGGAATGAGCGGAGAATTTCTCAGCTCTTTTCGACAATCGCGACGCGGCCCTTGTCTATGGCGAGAGCGAGCCGGCCATGCTTGAGTGCCAGGGCCTTCTCGCCGAATAACTCGCGCCGCCAGCCTTTCATTGCCGGAACGTCAGCGTCGTCGGCGGCGGCGATGCGATCAAGATCATCGACCGAGGCGATGACTTTCGCAGCGACGCCATGTCGCTCGGCGGTCATGCGAAGCAATACCTTGAGCAGCTCAACGGTGGCCGCGCCATTCGGGGCCGGCCGGAAGCGTTCGAAGCGCGGCAGAGTCTTGTGGTCGCGCTCGAGCCCGCGCTTGACCGCATCGATGATCTGTTCGCCCCAGCGCGAGCGCTCAAATCCTTTCGGCAGCGAGCGCAAGTGCCCAAGGCGCTCAATGGTGGTCGGTGCTTGCACGGCGATGTCACCGATCACCTCATCCTTGATAACACGCCCGCGTGGCACATCACGGTTCTGCGCTTCGCGTTCGCGCCAGGCTGCAACCTCAATCAGCACCGCCAGTTCCTTCGGCTTGCGGATGCGGCTCTTAAGCCGTTCCCACGCGCGCTCCGGATCGGCGCGATAGGTTTCCGGCGAGGTGAGTACATCCATCTCGGCCTCGACCCAATTGCTGCGTCCTCGCGTTTCCAGATCGGTCGCAAGTTTTACATAGACGTCCCGCAAATGGGTTACATCGGACAACGCGTATGCAATTTGCGCATCGCTGAGTGGGCGCCGGGTCCAGTCGGTAAAGCGGTGCGACTTGTCGAGCGTGTCACCGGTAATTCGTTGGACGAGCTGGTCATACGAAATCGAATCCCCATAGCCGAGCACCATGGCGGCGACCTGGGTATCGACGATCGGATGTGGAATCGTCTGAGCCATATTCCAGACGATCTCGATATCCTGCCGCGCTGCATGAAACACCTTAACGACGCTCTCATTCGCCATCAGGGCAAAAAATGGGTCAAGGCTGATTCCGGTGGCCAATGCATCGATGACCACGGCTTCCTCGGGTGAGGCCATCTGCGCCACGCACAGCAGCGGGTAATAAGTGGTCTCGCGCAGGAACTCGGTATCCACAGTGACGAAAGGATGCTGCGCCATCCGCGAGCAAACCGCTGCAAGGTCATCGGTAGTGGTGATTAGATCCATTGTCGCCGCAAACCTAACCCGATCCAGCTCCGTCATTGCAACCCACGCACGCGCGGCATGTGGATGAACTCCCAGGGACTTGGCATTGCCGCAACGGCAACCTCGATCAGGGTCGGTTCGCGGCGTGTAAAGGACTCTCGCAGCGCCACGCGCAGCTCGTCAGGATCGCGCGCGCGCCGGCCGGCAGCGCCAAAGCTTTCGGCGTATTTGACGAAATCGGGGTTGGCAAGATCACAAGCGATGAGACGGTTACCGAATTGCTCCTGCTGGATTCGGCGCACATTGCCAAAGGCGCCGTCAACGAAAACCACTGCCACCAGCGGAATTCGGTGGCGTATAGCGGTGGCGAGTTCGTTGCCGGTATATAGAAATCCACCGTCGCCATTGATCGAGAGCACTGGGACGTCCGACCTGGCGTGCTGTGCGCCAAGTGCGGTGGCATAGCCCCAGCCGAGATTGTCCTGATAGCCGGGCGATAAAAACGTGCGCGGTTTGTAGACCGGAAAGGCGAGCCGGGCCGCGAAACCGATTTGGGTGACCTCGTCCACATAGATGCCGTCCTCGGGTAGCTCAGCCCGGATCGCCTCGAGAAAGGTAAGCTGCGGCGCGAGTTTCGTGAGTCGCTCTCGCAACTTCGCCTGACGCTCCTGCATCTCGTTGTGTCGTGATACGCGGCGCACGTTGAACTTGACGAGTTGATCGATCAGGCACCGCAGGATCGGCGCGGCGTTGCCGACGAATGCTACTTTCGGCTTGCACAGCCGCGCGGGCTCATCAGGGTCAGCGTCGACGCGCACGATTTGCAAATTCTTGTCAACGCCCCACTGATTCATCGGGTTCAACAAGCGGGTGCCGATCGCCAGCACCACATCGGCCTCGCCCCACAGATCACGACCAAGTGGTAGCGTCACGCTGAACGGATCACGGCTATCGAGTACGCCACGGCCACGCCGATAGCCAAGCACAGGTGCTTGCAGCATGCTTGAGAGGAGCGTCACCTCGAGCGAAGCATCCTGCGCGCCGCCGCCGGCAACGATCAGCACGCGTTTGGCTTTGCCGAGAAGTTTGGCGGCGGCGCGCACTTTATCATCATCGATTTTTGGCGGTCGCGCGGGCAGCGGACCTACAATCGGCGGTACAAGTTCCCGTTTGGCCCAAACGTCGATGGCACATTCAAGCGCAGCCGGACCGGGGCGGCCGCGGCTCATTGACTCAATCGCCTTCGCGACCTTGAAGGATGCTTCGCCAGCATCTCTGATGTGGGACGAGTGATCGACCAGCCGGGCGATGATGCCAGCCTGGTCGCGAATCTCGTGCAGATGCCCGTGGCTCTTGCCAATCGCCGCCGCGGGGATTTGTCCGATTATTGCCAGTACGGGCGCGTTCATACCGTAAGCGGTGAGCAGCGCGGCGCCGGAATTGAGCAAACCAGGGCCTGGCACCACCGAGTATGCCTGCGGCTTGCCGGTCGCCAGCGCGGCGCCGAGTGCCATATAGGCTGCGCCTTGCTCGTGCCGGGTGTGGATGACGCGCAGATAGTCACCAGCGCGCTGAAAGGCATCGAACAAATGATCGTTGTGGACGCCAGGCAACGCATAGATGGTGTTGAGCCCGTGGGCGATGAGGGTCGCTACCGCGGCCTCTGCGGTCGACATTTCGGCGGTGGCCGGCTTGGACTTCTTTTTGGCTCGAGATTTGGGCATGCAGACGTCCGGCTAGTCTAGACCGAATGTGCAGACGGCAGGCAAGTGTGTCGAGCCGCTTCGGTTTGCGCCGGTTTCTAAGCGCTAGTTGCCTTGACAAAGCCAACCCCCCATGCGCTTTTCGCCCGCTTCTCGCCCAGACCCTGAATCGCCCCGGAAATGCCCATGCATCGCTATCGCTCACATACCTGCGGCGCGCTTCGCGAAAGTGATATCGGTACGGCCGTGCGGCTCTCGGGCTGGTGCCATCGCATCCGTGATCATGGTGGCGTTCTGTTCATAGACTTGCGGGACCACTATGGGCTCACGCAGGTCGTAGCTGACCCCGATAGCAAGGCATTCAAGCTCGCCGAGACGCTGCGCTCGGAATGGGTCGTGCGCATTGACGGCAAGGTGCGCCGACGCCCCGCCGGCACCGAGAATCCCGATCTGCCGACTGGTCAGGTCGAAATCTACATCGATGAGATCGAGGTGCTTGGCCCCGCCACCGAATTGCCAATGCCGGTCTTCGGCGAGCAGGATTATCCGGAAGAAATCAGGCTGAAATACCGGTTCCTCGATTTGCGCCGCGATCATCTGCACGCCAACATCATGCTGCGCGGCAAAGTGATCGACTCAATTCGCCGGCGCATGAAGGAATCCGGGTTCTTCGAATTCCAGACGCCCATTCTCACGGCCTCGTCGCCGGAAGGAGCGCGCGATTACCTGGTGCCGTCCCGGCTCCATCCGGGAAAATTCTATGCGCTGCCGCAGGCGCCGCAACAATTCAAGCAATTGATCATGATCGCGGGCTTCGATCGCTATTTCCAGATCGCGCCCTGTTTCCGCGACGAGGATGCGCGGGCCGACCGCTCGCCCGGCGAGTTCTACCAGCTCGATCTGGAGATGAGTTTCGTCACCCAGCAGGACGTCTTCGACGCGGTCGAACCGGTCATCCGCGGCGTGTTCGAGGAGTTCTCCAACGGCAAACCGGTGACTCCCAAGTTTCCGCTCATCCCTTATGCCGATGCGTTGCGCAAATATGGCAGCGACAAGCCGGACCTGCGCAACCCGATTGTAATGCAGGACGTCAGCGAAGCGTTCCGCGGCTCAGGCTTCAAGATTTTTGCTAACATCCTGGCCGGCGATCCGTCGGCGCAGGTGTGGGCTATCCCAGCGCCGAAAGGCGGCAACCGCGCCTTCTGCGATCGCATGAATTCATGGGCGCAAGGTGAAGGCCAGCCCGGCCTCGGCTATATTTTCTGGCGCGAAGATGAGGAAAGCGGCGCCGGTCCGCTTGCCAAAAACATCGGGCCGGAACGTACCATAAAGATCGCAGATCAGCTCAAGCTCGGCGTCGGCGACGCTGTGTTCTTCGTTGCCGGCAAGCCGAAGGATTTCGTCAAGTTTGCCGGCCCTGCGCGCGCCAAGGTCGGTGAAGAGCTGGGCCTCATTACCAAGGACCGCTTCGAGTTCTGCTGGATCGTCGACTTCCCGATGTACGAGTGGAACGAGGAGGAGAAAAAAATCGACTTCTCTCATAATCCATTTTCGATGCCGAATGTGGCGGTCGAGGAATTCCTTGCAGTCGATCCAAAGAACAACGACAAGCTGTTGTCGATCAAAGCGATCCAATACGACATCGTTTGCAACGGTGTGGAACTATCATCCGGCGCGATCCGCAATCATCGTCCAGAGGTTATGAAAAAGGCATTCGCCATCGCCGGCTATTCCGAAGACGTGCTGGAGAAGAAATTCGGTGGCATGCTGCACGCGCTCTCGCTCGGCGCGCCGCCGCACGGTGGTATCGCGCCCGGCATTGATCGCATCGTGATGCTGCTGGCTGGCGAGGAGAATCTGCGCGAAGTGGTGCTGTTCCCGATGAACCAGCGCGCCGAGGATCTCTTGATGGGTGCGCCATCAGAGGTCACGCCGAAGCAGCTCAAGGAGCTAAACATCCGGCTGGATTTACCGAAGAAGTGATGCCTCTGGTGTCCCGAACGCAGTGCAGCGCGAGGCGGTGCACCGCAGATCTGGAACACAGCTCTTCGATCATCATGCCTGGCCTCGTGTCGGGCCAGCCATGACGAAGACGTCACTTCTCCGGCAACGGAATAAACTCGATCTCGTCGCCTGGTACTTTGCCGAAGTGGCCGGCTTTCCATTCGGCCTTGGCCTGCTCGATGCGGTCCTTGCGCGAAGAAACGAAATTCCACCAGATGTGACGCGGGCCGTCCATCGGCGCGCCGCCGACGATGACGAAATGAGCATCGGTTGCAGCCGTAATTGTTACGGTATCGCGGGGCTTGAATACCAGGAGGCGCCCTGGCTCAAACTTGTCGCCGGAAATGTCAACGGTGCCGTCGATCACATAGATAGCGCATTCCTCGCGGCCCGCGTCGAGCGGCAGCCTGGAGCCTGCCTTGAGATGCACATCGCCGAATACAGTTTCATGCACTGTCGGCACTGGTGAGGACGCGCCATAGAGCGAGCCTACCACTACGCGCACGTTCTTGCCGTTGTCCTTGATGATTGGAAATTCCGCCGTTTCGTGATGCGCGAAATCGGCCTCCATTTCTTCTTTCGCCGCCGGCAGCGCTACCCACATCTGCAGACCGTGGATAGGCTCGTGATCGACGCGCCGCTCCGGACGCGTGCGTTCGGAATGGACGATGCCGCGGCCGGCGGTCATCCAGTTCACTTCGCCCGGCCTAATCGCAACCGCAGTGCCAAGACTGTCGCGGTGCATGATTTCGCCGTCGAACAGATAGGTGACCGTGGCAAGTCCGATGTGTGGGTGCGGCCGTACGTCGAGCCCGTTGCCAGCGCGGAATTCTGCCGGGCCGAAATGGTCAAAGAAAATGAACGGCCCAACCATACGCGTTCGCGCGGATGGCAACGCGCGGCGCACCGCAAAGTCGCCGAGATCGACCGTGCGCGGCACGATTACTTGAGCGATCGCGTCGCATTGATAGTCATTTCCGGCCTCGGGGTCTTTGCCAGGGAAGAAACTCATTACTACGCTCCTTTTATTAGTCTCGCGCGCGCGTCTCGAACAGCCGCAACGCGTTGCCGCTGGCGATCCGGCGTGCCTGCTCAGCGGGAAGCTGCGCGAGCCATCCGTGATACTCCTTGAAGATCGTATCGTAGCCGAACCAGCGCTCGTTGATCCACGTGTCGGAGCCGAGCAGGAAGCGGTCAGAATAGCGATTGAACAGGTCGCGCCAGTCGTCTGTCAACTTGCCGTCGCCACTGGTGATGCCGCCGCGATAGGACAATTCACCCCACAGCGCGTCCTTGTGCTGGTCGAGCAGTTCCGCGACGCGCGCCGGCGGCACAGAAAATCCGGTATGCGCCCAGACGATCCGTGCTTTGGGATTGTGGCGGAACAGGATGAGTAGCGCCTCTTCGTCGCAATGCGCGTGCAAGTAAAGATTCCGCTCAACGGCGAAATCCACCATCTTCTTGACCCAATCGGATTCCGCCGCCTTCCCGTATATGTGGAATTCGCCGATGCCGCGATAGTAGCCGCGTGCGTACTCACTCTTGATCATCTCGAAGATCGTCGGATCGTTGAACCAGGTCTGCATGTCGCTGCGCACGCGATAGGGCCGGATGAACGGCACCACTTTCAGCTCAGGCCATCGCGCATCCACCAGCTCGTGCATGCCCTTGTTTGGCCGGCTGGTGGCCACGATGCCGATGATGCTGTTACGGCGGAATACCTCGCGCACTTGGTCGAGCGAATAGAATGGAGTTGGCTCCTGATTGTAATGCAGGTGGGTGTCGAAGATTTCGATCCGCTCCTGCGCGCTGCCCCCGGAACAACCGATCGCCATTGCGGCGAGCGCCATCGTCCATACCGAGCGAAACCTCATTTCAGACCTCCGCGATTGCCCACGGCTCCGACATTATTCAAGCCGACACTGCCGGGAAGCTCCTTCCTCCAGCTCGTCGAGGCTATAGATCCGCTCAAGGCAGCTTAGGCGTAAGGCGCCCCACGAACCGATACTCTCGATGCGCCAATTTGATAAGGCGCGCCACATTCCCTAAAACCAACCGGACGGCGAGACGGAGGGTTCGCAATGATTCGATATCTCACTATCGCGATTGTCTTCGCGCTGTTGATACCGACGCAGCGCACGGCGGCACAGAACAACACTGTTGGCGGTGCGCTGCTCGGTGGCGCGGCCGGCGCCATTATCGGCGGAGCCGCGACCGGCAGGGCTGGCGGTGCGGTGGCCGGCGGTATCATTGGAGCGGCAGCGGGCGCCATGCTCGGCTCGCAACTGGAGCCGCGGCCGGGCGGATACTATTGGTACGACGGCCGCTGCTGGATTCGTTACCACCGCGCATCGCGGCGCTATTGCTCCTGAGCCGCAAATTGCTGAGGCAATGAAAAGGGGCGGCCTTGCAGCCGCCCAGTTAAGACGCCACGCGGGAGGAACCTCGTAACGGGTCGGCTTTTCTTAAGTCTGCCGGCCCACGTGACCGTATGTCGTTCCACGAATTCGTCATGAACGTGCTGATTCGTCAATCAAATTTTTCACTAATGTGAAGGCTTTGCTTGGTGCTGCGCTGCGCCCGGGGACAAGGTCAGGGCCGCCGCGGCGTCATGGCCGAACCTCGCGGCGTCATGCTGCGCCTAATTCTGCCTCTATCGCGGCGACAATGCGCGGGTCGGTCGGCTCAAGCGCTGACGTGAAGGCCGCCTTCAGGTAGCCATCGCGCCCGATCAGGTACTTGTGGAAATTCCAGCGCGGCGCCTCGAGCGGGCGCTCGGCTGCCGCCCATTTGTAAAACGGATGAGGATCTTTGCCTTTCACCGTCACCTTTTCGGTGATCGGGAAGGTGACGTGGTACTCGCCTTGCGCAGTGGAATGGATATCTTTGGCACCTCCCGGCTCCTGGCCACCGAAATCGTTGGACGGGACTCCAAGAACAATCAGCCCTCTGCCGCGATAGTGCGTCCACAGCGCCTGCAGGCCGGCATATTGTGGGGTGTAACCGCATAGCGAGGCGGTGTTGACCACCAGCATGGGGTGGCCCGCATAGGTGGAGAGGAGAATGTCGCCGCCATCCAGGCCCTTGAACGTGAAGGCATAGGCGGTGACCCGGCTCATGGCAGTCGCGTCGGCGCGGCGAGGGGCAAACCCGAGCAGCACGCAGACTCCGGCGGATAGCAAATGGCGGCGATCGATCATGGCCGCATTATAGCGATCCGCACATGGATATCGTGCAAATTTACGTGAGTGGGACGTTACGGCCGAGCTGAGCGTTGTGGTTATGCCGCCTCGAAACGCACCGTAGTCTCGAATGAGGCCCCACACGCGTCGCATTGCCACAGGTGCCGCACCCGGCACCCATCGACACATTCGGACCATTCGGGAATGTAAATGCGCTCGCCGCATTGCGCGCATTCAATCACCGGACGCGAGCGCACAAATCTTCCGATATCGCGAGAAACGTCCATGGGGCTCCTCCCGACAAAGACCACGCGGCCCCGTACCCTTCCTCTTGTTAAAGGTATAGTGAGGGGTCGCGAGTGAATAAAGCAGTGGCGTTGAACATAACATGCACTCGGCTCATGAAAGTTTTGCGGCAGAACGATCAAGATCGGCGTAAAATTTTTACTCTTGTCTGAATTCTATTGCGCTGCATCACAGCGTCACGCCGAATTTTCCTAGAACCCAGATTGTGCAGAGATAGAGCACGAAGGTAATCGCGCAGCAGGCGGCAAGCGTCACCCAGAATCCAATTCCGTGGCGCAACATCGCCGGCATCACGAGGAACATCGGCAATGTCGGAAGCACGTACCAGAAGGTAGACTGCGCGTGCGTCGCGATGCGCTCGGCGTCGGTAGTGTCATGCCACAGCCAAAGAATGCCGAGGATCGAGACCAGCGGCAGCGAGACGATAAGTGCGCCTAAAGACGGCGAACGGCGCGCCACTTCCGACACGATGGCGATGATGACACCGGATAGTGCGGCCTTGACGGTGAGATAAAGCATAAGGGGGCTCCGATCTTCGACGAGCTCTTCGGCGCTCAGGCTACTGGCCATGGGAAGGACGGCCGTCGACGGGTCAATAAGTGTAGGATTATAAGCACAGGAATTCCGCGCAACATTCCGCGGCGCAACGCGGTGCCATCCGCAAACGGTTGGCGGGGGAAGAAGCGAAATTGAATGGAATGCGGGCGGCGCCGGCTGCAGAATAGGGCGTCCGGCAGGAGGCCGGCGCAGGAGGCTCGCGGTGAGCCAGAAGACCCTCGAGAAACCGCGCATCAAGGCAAAGCCGAAAACGCAGCGGCCGCCGCTGTGGAAAGTGATCCTTCTCAATGACGACTTTACACCGCGCGAATTCGTGGTGCTGGTGCTCAAGGCGGTCTTCAGGATGAACGAGAGCCATGCTTACAAGGTGATGATGACGGCGCACCAAAAAGGCGCCTGCGTGATCGCGGTTTATACCCGCGACGTGGCGGAGACGAAGGCCAAAGAGGCGACCGAAATGGGCCGCGCCAAGGGCTATCCCCTCTATTTCACGACCGAGAAAGA
The DNA here is from genome assembly GCA_049802775.1 of Pseudolabrys sp. Taxonomy (GTDB): domain Bacteria; phylum Pseudomonadota; class Alphaproteobacteria; order Rhizobiales; family Xanthobacteraceae; genus Pseudolabrys. Next base: position 13,141 of record JBARNC010000507.1, read on the forward strand.
AGAGTAGGGCGCGGCAGGCGCATTGCAAGGGGACGGTCAGCCGTACGACAAATCCGCTCAATTTCGTGTAAGGGAGCGGTATCGGCTCGGAACTACTGGCGGTAACCTTCGAATTTAATACTAACGTGAATTCGCGCGCTGCAACCGATTGTTGGCTTTGCTCAATTGATTTTCATCAAACAGTATTTTGTTGGAGCTAACGATGTTCTGTTTGGCGCAATCGTGGAAGCGCTGCTGACCCTTTGCGCCAGATCATTGCACTTTGCGATTTAACTGATCTCTTGGCCGCGTGAGGTGCTGCCGCGCATGGTGCGGTCTGTAATCCGGGAGAACCACTATGGTAACCTATGTTGTGCTGGTGAACTTTACCGACCAAGGCATCCGAACCGTGAAGGACACCGTGAAGCGGGCGGGTGCGTTCACGGATGTGGCGAAGAAATTTGGTGTGACTACGAAGGAAGTTTTCTGGACGCAAGGGCGATATGATATCGTTATTATCGTCGAGGCGCCGGATGAACCTTCTGCCATGGCGGCCAGTTTGAGCCTCAGCGCCCTGGGAAATGTTCGCACGGAATCTCTGCGCGCCTTTTCAGCGGCCGACATGAAGGCGATCGTCGCCAAGGTGGGATAGACTCGTGGTACGTTCAGTTCGTCCGCGAAGGCCACGATGGCTTCCGATGCAATCAAATCCCCGGGCAATGTCCCGGGGTTGGCCATAGCGGACATTCCAATTTACTGCCGAATGTCCGCTTTCGGGGGTAAAGCGGACATGGCGTTTGCACTGCGAAATGTCTGCTTATGACCCAAAGCGGACATCGACTTCCGATAAATCTTTCTCCGAAGTCGCGCGGGTCGCCTCTGGGGCGTTGGGCCGTCTACCAGACTTAGTCAGTGCTGAATGGTCCTACCAAAACAGCACATCGTGCATGCGGAGGCAGGCTGCACATCGCTATTTGCAAGTGATGTGCTTCCTCGTCCATACCGATCCAGCGCAATTTACGAATTAATCTCGCCCATTCTTCCGACTGCTGGTTAGTACAAGCCGTTTGCTTGTGACGTGTCTGTTCCATTGCCACTCCTAGCAGCTTGTTTGCAATGGACAGAACTTTGGGATGATCATCAACGCTTCCGCTTCCACGGCAGCCGCTGTTGGAAAGCAACGAAGATGGCCATGCCGATAACGTATACGACGACTAGCATTGCAACCATGGTGTCCATCGCGGATACCTCCCTGCGATGAACTACGCTTGCAATCGGTGATTAATTACGGATTGAAATTTAGTGGAGTTGTTGTGACCGTTATTGGACGCGAGTGTGGGCCGGTTAACCCTAAGACTTCCGCTTGGGCGTGCGTTTCAAAAACAAGTGGACGCCCAAAGCATTTCAAGGAGCGTTGGTCGGCGACCACGGCCCCGGCCTGTCCGTGGTCGCCTTTGGTCCAGTAGAGGCAAACTGAACCCGGACGGCTCCAGATCGTGAGGATCAATCCGTTAACAAATCATTACGTCCCTGCCGCTATCATACGAAGTCATTGAGTCGGAGGCAGTCCGCAATGGCTGATTACTATCCCATTCTTGCCCGTGCAGTTTCTCGATTGGCGACCAACAACGTAGACTCGCCAAGAATACGAGCACGCGCGAGCAATTCTCATTGCACACTTTGACAGAAGCGACCCAAAAAACCCATCACTAGAGTCTATAAGCGAATGGAGTGCATTTGAAACGGCGGTCCGCAGAGTGGAGGCGAAATCACGGATCGATAGGCGAGAGAAGCCCCGAACTACCCAAGACATCAAAAAAACCGCCTCGATGCACTTCGTGAGTTACATCGAATCCAAGAACCTGCGGCTTAAGCCGCAGCTACGTCCACGCCACCGAAATGGCCAGACCGCGTAGCGCCAGCAGGTTTTTGGGCTGATGCCAAACAGATTGACCCTCACCCGCGCCAGCAAGAGCCATGGCGGTACGCGGGACCCCGATGACTACGCGGTACGCAACGCTGCCGGGCGCGTTGTCGGGCGCATCGTGCGCCACCCCCAAGCGCGGAAGGGTCATGAATGGCTGTGGATGATCACGGCGCGAGAAATCAAACCCTCGACTGCCAATCGCGGGTACGCGGCGACGCGTGACAAAGCGGCGCGGTGGTTATCCGAGCTTAAATAGCTGGAAAGGCTTACGCGGCTGGCTGGTGGACCAGCCCGCACAGCGCCGACTTTGCGACCTCTGCGACATCGCTGTTGTTAAGCTGGTCGCGTCCGCGTAGCGCGTAGCCCCGCCCGCAACAACAAATTGGTAACCCTTGGCACGGCAAGGTGGCGGCCAGCCCCCCGAGGAAGAGGAACCGAGATCATGGTGATGGTTTGCAACCTAGTGACCTTACTGGCTGCGCTCGCTTTAGGCGTCATACTTGGCCGCATGTGGCAGATTCGGAAGGAACTTCGGCAGAACCAGTTCCGGCAGCCGGACGAGACTGGTTTCCGTGTACCCACTGCGCACCTTTGGCAGCCTTGATCGCGTAATTCGCGGGATGGACGGCGCGGACGGTTACGTCGCTGGCTGCCGGTCAATGCCAATGAGGCGACATCGGCAACATCGTCATGCCAAAGTGACCGCGACCGCGCCGTTCGAGCATTGCGGAAATCCACTCCGCTTTTGGGGGTAAAGCGGACATTGCACTGACTTGTCGCCATGTCCGCTTATGACCCAAAGCGGACATTGGGTTTGCGGAAGCGCAATTGGTCCTCGACGGGGCCAGGCTCCATGTGACCAAATTGCCACGCCGGGTTTTAATTTTGGTGAATTTGCCGCAGTGGCTGATTAGTCGACGCCGT
>JBARNC010000508.1:0-1826 GCA_049802775.1 Pseudolabrys sp.
ACTTCAGGAACGCGAGCGCGACCGAGTCGGCTAAAGCTCTAGGTTTCCAATACGCCGGGAAAGGTCAGGCGCTTCAAATCAACGCGCCCTGAAGGAAAGCTCACCTGCATTTCGTCCGGAATTGACCCTTATGTATGGTCCGGCCGTGCGTTGCAAGAGGGTTTCGTCGATCAGGCGGATGTGCGGTCTTGCATCAATGTATCCGGACTCTGATTGGAGCGTGTTGAGCTCCGGGCCATCATGGATATCAGCGCGCCTGCGATCTCATTAGCGGACAGGCCTCGACTGGGCCATTTGGGTCACCAGTGTTCGCAGGCGCCGGAAAGACCGATCCTCCATCTCATCTCATCCTCTCGCAGACCTCGGCGGGAAACAGGTTGTATGACTACGTCATCGATCGCTCCTTAATCTTAGGCAGTTCCTTTGTTCGTGCCGGTGAGGCCGTTCCTTCGTCCCGGCCTGCGCTGGTCCCGAGGCGCCGCGCGCAAGGGGCGGTCAAGGCTGGCCGTCGCGCTGACCTTGCCTCTTGCTTCGGTGTTGCCAGGCCACGCGTTGACCGGTCCGAGCACGGAGCGACACTTAAACTGGTCGGGGCGACATCGCATGCCTGCTGATGCATTCGAAGTTCCGCTCCTTGTTGAGTACAGCCCAGGCGATGCGGGCCAGTTTGTTGGCCAGCGCGATCGCCAGCACGTTGTGGTGCAATCGCTTCCTGGCGGCTTCGATCCAGGGCTTGAGCCCGTAGCGTTCCCAGCTTTTCGGTTTGATCAGCACGACCCAAGCCGCCTGTACGAACAGGACGCGCAGGTAGCGATTGCCGCGCCTGGATATCTTGCCAAGGATCGTGCGGTCTCCCGTCGAGATTTGCTTCGGGACGAGCCCCAGCCAAGCGCCGAAGTCGCGGCCTTTGGAGAACACATCTCCAGCGCCGATTGCGGCAACCATCGCGCTCGAGATGATCGGCCCGACGCCGGGGACCGTCATCAGCCGTTTGCAGGCCGCATCTTGATAAGCCAGCGCTGCGATCTCGGTCGACAGGCCCTCGATGCGTTCGTCCAGCCGGCACCAGTCGCCAGCCAGTTCCTCGACGACGCGCACCATGCGCGGCGAGAGGACCTCGGTGCGCGTGGCGAGGATGGCCGGCAACTCGGCGCGCAAAAAGCGCAGCCCCTGTCGCACCGCAACGCCACGCTCCAGCAGGAACGCGCGGATCTGATTGATGACGCCGGTGCGCTGACTGACCAACCGCTCACGCACGCGGTGCAGCGCCTGCAGGTCGAGCTGTTCGGCGGTCTTCGTTGCGACGAACTTCATCGTCGGGCGTTGGACCGCCTCGGCGATCGCCTCGGCGTCGCGGAAGTCGTTCTTCTGTCCCTTGCTATACGGGCGCACGTATTTCGCCGGCATCAGCCGGGCATCGTGACCGAGCAGCTTGAGCCTGCGACTGAGGTGATGCGCGCCGACGCAGGCCTCCATGCCGATCAGGCAAGGCGGCAGGTTCGCCAGCCGCGTTTCAACCTGACCACGTGACCACTTCTGCCGCAGCACAATCGCGCCGCGCACATCAAGACCTACGACGTGGAACGAGTTCTTCCCGATATCAATGCCGATTACGGCGGTGGCAGTGTTGAGTCTCTGAGACATGGCGTGCTCCTTGTCTTTGGCGCCCCTGGCCAGCTTGACTTGCTGGCGGGGCACGAGCACGGCCGGACCATTCCATTAGCTGACTTGCGCTGTGCAGAGCTTGTGCAGCGCAAAGTGAACCATGCCCCATTTCGCTGGGCGCGGTTTCCTGTTTTGATGGCCTGCGTTGAAAACCACCCGAG
>JBARNC010000509.1:0-50014 GCA_049802775.1 Pseudolabrys sp.
GCGGGAAGCGCGCGCATTGAAAAAGCGCCGCGCCGCACGGCGCGCGCGTATGCGTCGGCGTCGCTAGCAAGCCGCGCGGGCCCGCCATACGCTTTTGCCTCTGCCCGCCCCCTTTAACACGTGCTAGGCAGGCGCTGGAATTCGCTGGGACCTACCTTGACCTCCGACCGCCTTGACCAGCGCGCGAGTCCGCGCGCCGACCGTATCCCGCTCGGCATTTTGTTCATGCTCGGCGCGACCATCATGTTCGCGCTCTCCAGCGCGCTCTCCAAATGGCAGGTCGCGGAGTATTCCTTCGTCGAGGTTCTGTTCTTCCGCGCCATCGCGTCGCTGTTCACATGCGCCGCGTTGATTCTGCCGCGCACCGGCCTCCTCGTGTTGCGCACAAGGCGGCTGCGCGACCATTTCGGACGGAGCGCGACGCAAGCCACCGCGCAGAGCCTGATCATTATCGCGTTCGGGTTGATGCCGCTCGCTGGCGCGGTCGCCATTAATTTTTCGTCGCCGCTCTTCGCAACATTGTTCGCCGCGCTGTGGTTGAAGGAAAAGGTTGGACTTGCCCGCGCCTGCGTGCTGGCCACGGGTTTCATCGGCGTGCTACTGGTGGCCGCGCCAGGCGCCGACAGTTTCCGCCTTGGTGCAATATTCGCACTTGGCAATGCAGTTCTGTTCGGCAGCGTCACAGCTGCGGTGCGTGGCATGACCACGACCGAATCGGCCGAGACGCTGACCATGTACCAAATGATCTTCCTGACGCTGTTTTTTGCGCTGGCGTTGCCATTCTTATTTGCCTGGCCGACGCCGACTGACGCGGCCGCGATGATCGGCAATGGCGTCATCAATGCGATCGGACAATACTGGTGGACGCGCGCGTTGTCGCTGGCGCCACCCTCGGCAGTTGGGCCGTTCTATTACTTCATGCTGGTCTGGTCGGCCGCACTTGGCTTCGTGTTCTGGGGCGACGTGCCGACGCTTGCGCTTCTTGCCGGGTCCGCGATCGTAGTCGGCTCCGGACTGTTCCTGCTCTGGCATGAATCGACGAAAAAGCCGTTGGCCGCCGACTAGAGCGGCCCGCATTGCCATCACGCCGCCGCTGCGCCATCAATTGCTGCAATATGTTTCATGGGAGAGAGACCGATGAGTCTGAATATCCGCCGCGTCGTAACCGGTCATGACGATCATGGCCGCGCCAAGGTCCTGATCGACGAAACCGTCAAGAACGTAGCGTCGCAACGCCCCGGCGCGCTCTACAGCGTGATCTGGTCGAGCGAGGGCTTTCCGGTCAACAACGACGGCGATGTGGACCCCTCCGGCAAGGAGATCGGCACGACGATTCCCGGTGGTACGGTGTTCCGTATTGTCAGCTTTGGTCCTGGCGTGGCGCCGCGCAACCACCGTACGGACTCCATCGATTATGCGGTCATCATGTCAGGAGAGATCGACATAGAGCTGGACATCGGCACCGTGCACCTCAAGGCCGGCGACGTGTTGGTCCAGCGCGGCACCATCCATAACTGGGTGAATAAAGCCACGGCACCGTGCGTGATCGCCTTCACGCTTGTATCGGCAAAGCCAGTCACGGCCGGCGGCAAGACGCTCGAAGCGCGGGGGTGATTGCGTCTGTCGTCTGGTCTAACGCCTCATCCGTCGAGCTCCGGATAATGCCGGAAGATTCCCATTTCGTTGAATGGGATCCGCCGCGGAGATGCAAGATAGGCCTTGATGCCCGGCCGCGCCGCGACCTTGTCGTGAACCGTGACAAGGCTCGGCACTTTCCGCTCAATGCCTTTCATGGCCTGCGGAAAGGCGTAACGAAGACCTCCGATCAGCTGAAAGACCGACAGGTCGATGTAGGTCACCTTGCGGCCGAGCAAATAAGGGCCCCCAACCTTCTTTAGCACCGTCTCAAAGTAACCGAGATATTTCGGCGCGCGTTCGTCGAGAAAATTCTCGGCGTAGCGTTTCGCCTCCGGTTTCTGATCTTCGTAATAAAGACCTGAGCCGACCGGGTGATGCGTGTCGTGGATTTCTTTCACGAAGTCCGCGACCGTGAGCTGCAGCTGATGCAGCCAGAGACGGCCTGCTTCGTCGCGGGGACTGAGCTTCAGGCGCGGACCCAGATAAAATAAAATATTGGCAACCTGCGCGATCACCAATTTGCCTGCCTTCAGGAACGGCGGTGCGAATGGCGGGTGTCTGTCGTGTCCACCATTCATCATTGCCATCATCCGGTCCACGCCGTCGGATTTGCGGGCAACGTCGTCATAGCTGGATCCGGCATCCTCGAGCGCAAGCCGCACGAATTCGCCACGGCCCTGAATGTCCGGCCAGTAGAACAGCTGATAGCGCATGGGATCATCCCAACTGCAAGCACACGTTTTCAGAGGCGCGAGCTTCGCTCGCGCCCCGGAATGACTTCAAGGGGGTGTTGTACTTTTTTGGTCCGCTTTCAGCCGGTGCTGGTTTCAGGAATGCCGCGGCTAATTCACTGCAAAGCAGTACATCAGACCGTCGCCGCCGGTCGAACGCAGATCGGCTTGCGAGCAGCCGCCATCCGGCCCCCGCGAGGGATGCGACGAGTTCCACGACTTGGACGCGTCGTCGTCACGCAGACCCTGACGGTCATTATGGCCGAGCATGACCGAACCCTGTGTGGTGCTCGTGTAGTTCTTGCAGGTCATGTCCTTGTCATCGGGAAAGGCTTTGCCGTCCGCCGTCGAGCCGGTCAGAATGTCATGCCGGTTCGGCGTGTCGCTGCTGCCGTTGATCACGTCGCCTTTCTCCGAAAGATTGTTTTGCTTGCTGAGCTTGTTGTTGGCGCTGTGCAAATCATCGACGCTCGTGGCGACGACCACGCCCTTGGCGTTCACCCAGGGACCCTTCCCGATACGGTCACGCGCATTCACCGCGCCGGCGCCTTGCGTGGACAGATAAGCGTGCCAGGTCTTGGCGCCCGCCCCCGCCGATTGCGCGAGCCGCTGGCAATGCCGGTCGGCGCCGGCAATCCCGCCCAGATCCGCGCCTTTGCCCGGCCCGGCGCTGGTCACAAAGAACGTCATATTCGCCTGTTGCGCCTGCGCAGGCGTGGCACACAGGAACGCCAGGCACGCCGCGAGCGGCGCGCCAATTCTAACGACCCTCATCCTATTACCTCCCTAGCATTGGCAAAGACCCGTCGCTTCACCATCGGGAGAGCACAACCCCGCCGGCGAAATTCTATTCCGCATTCACGCGTCGTTGATGTCGCAACTCAGCCGGGTTTCCCGGAATATTGCGCGTCAGTCACCGGCTCGAGCCAGGTCACGTGTTCACCGTTTTGAGCTTCCTGCATGGCAATATGTTCCATGCCATGTTCGGCGGTAGCACCATGCCAGTGTTTCTCGTCCGGTGGAATCCAGACGGTGTCGCCAGCGCGAATTTCACGCACCGGCCCGCCCCAGGTCTGCACCCGGCCGATCCCGGAAGTGACAAATAGCGTTTGACCGAGCGGATGGGTATGCCAGGCGGTGCGTGCACCCGGTTCGAAGCGCACCCACGCCGATCGAATGCGCGCAGGATCCGGCGCCTGAATAACGGGATCCTGCCATACCGTTCCAGTAAAACTCGGCGCCCCCATCCGGCGCGAGGGCCGCGACCCGCAAGCGATAATGTCCATATCGGTTTCTCCCCTGTCGTCGCAGTGTCCTGCGAGCACCCCACCGGGCGCAATAGTTTAAATGGCGGGCATGTAAAAAAGCCCGGCGTCGCCGCCGGGCTTCGACTTCAAGGCATACGATTGCAGAACGTCAGGCCGGCTGCAAATTGCCGGCGGCCTGCTTGCCGCGCTCGGTCACGATCTCGAAGCTGATCTTCTGGCCCTCGACCAGCGAGCGCATACCGGCGCGCTCCACTGCGGTGATGTGCACGAACACATCCTTCGAGCCATCGTCCGGCTGAATGAAGCCGAAGCCTTTTTGGGTATTGAAAAATTTCACAGTTCCGACAGGCATCAAGAGTTTCCTTTCACGCTTCCTGTTGAACGCCCGCGCGTTCATCGCGTTGGCGGTCACAAGCCAAGTTTTTGGGAGTTCACTTGAGGCGCAGCCCAAAACCGGGAGCGTGGCAGCAAGATGAGGCCGAAAACCAGGTTGCGGGCGGCGACATAGACGGATTTCGCTTGAAGGTCAACGGTGCAGCGAATGATCGGCGATGTCAGATAACGTTTTATGAATTCGTATTGGCAACTCGCTAGCAATACGCGGGTCTTTGGCGCGGGTCTTAACGGTTTGTGAAGTCGGGGCCGGCACCGACCAAATGTGGCAGTGGCCGAGCCAGTCAAAAGCGGCGCCTGATTGCCACCCCTTAGGTCTGCTGAATCGCCGATAGCATCCAGTCGCCGCCGCGCGCGCGCATAAAGGTCCACAATTCGGTGACTTCGCCCAGCGCGCCGCCTTCAACGGTCCGGCCACTCGCGCGTTCTACCATGCTGTCGGAGAGCGCAAAGCGCATGGCGACGGTCGCATATTCAACGCCGCCTTCGCGCCAGGCTTCCGCCAAATCGCCCTGCTCGAGCTTCACGTCGCTGACTTTGTTGACAAGACCGCGGCTTGCATTCTCGGCAAGCTGTTCGGAGAAATAAGATAACATCTCCGGCGTCACTTTCGTGCGCAGCGCATTGATATCTTCTGCCGAATAGGCGGCCTGGACTTCGCCGAGCAAATGTTCGAAGGCATCGTAGTCCGATTTGCCAATCGTAAGGGGCGCGCCGGCGGGTGCATTGCCGCCTAGCATCCCGCCAAGACCACTCAAGGAGTGGCCGGTCGCCGGATGCGCGGCCGCATAGGCGGGCGCGTTGCGGCGCTGCCACCACGTGAATAACAGCCGCGCAACAATCACGATCAGCGCTATTTGCAAGATCAACCCTATCAGCGAGGCAAAGCCGGCCATGCCGCCGAAGAATCCGTGCCCAAACAGCAGACCGAACAATCCGGCTCCGAGGAAGCCGCCGGCCAGACCGCCAAGCAGGCCGCCGCCAAACAGGCCGCCAGGACGCGCCGCGGTCTGGCCGGGGGTACCGGCAGTTCCGGGCTGCGTGAGCGTGCGCTGCATCGGCGCCCCTGTGTTCGGCGCGGTAGATGTGGCTGGCGGCGCCGAGAAGGTGCGCATCCCGCGGCTGCCGCCCGAGAAGCCGCCACCGGCGCGCGCATGCGCATCCGCGGTAACAAGTACAAGCACCGCAGCAATCGCGGCAATGGCAGCCAGAAAGCGATGGAGCGTCATTTTGGTTTCCCCGGCAAATCAGCGCCAGAAGAATAGGCACGCGCAGGGCGCTTTGTAAGGGGCCGCGCCAGCGCCACAAAGTCGCGGCGAATCGGGGGCCAATCATCACGCAAATATCATATGCCGCGTGGAACGGGCTGCTTGGCCAGCGATTGCCTTTACACGTAGCAAGGAGGCTGGCCGATGAAAAGCTTGGTGGCCACGGCAATATTCTTGATCTTGACGGTCGTCGCGGTAGCGAAACCTGCACCGGTCAGCGATTTCAATCCATCGGAAGATCGAACGCCGGCGCTTGCTCGCAACGATGCCGACATCAATATCGGCTCTACCGGCGCTACGCTTGAGCGATATTATTTCCAAGCGTCGCAAATCCCGTTTGTCGCTGGTCGCCTTCCCTGCCGATCGCAGTCAGTTATTTTCGATAAAGTGTATCTCGCCAGGTCGTGCCGTTAACACTTGCGCACGAGCCACTCCGGCCATGGGAACCGAGCGGCGATAAAATCGTTGTTGGGGAGAACTTCCGCAAATGGCGACATCCGGCCGTATCAACGGCTATGGGGCGCAACGATGCTCGGTACCATTCTCGTCGTTATCCTAATCTTGGCTTTGATCGGCGCGTTCCCGCGCTGGGGCTACAGCTCCGGCTGGGGTTATGGCCCATCCGGCATCGTCGGCGTGATTTTGATCGTGGTGTTGATCCTGGCGCTGACCGGTCGCGTCTAGTACCGGTCACTGCACCAACGTTTTCTTCACTTCGCCGACGAGTTGTTTCAGCGTAAATGGCTTTGCCAGGAACGCATATTGCTCCTGGCCCGGCAAGTTCTTGCTGAAAGCTTCTTCGGCATAGCCGGACACGAAAATGATTTTCACATTCGGATCACGCCGGCGCAGCTCTTTGAGCAGCGTCGGTCCATCCATTTCCGGCATCACGACGTCCGATACCACGAGATCGACGTGGCCATGTTTATCGAATGCCTCAATCGCCTCGACGCCGTTGCCAGCTTCCAGCACGGTGTATCCGCGCGAAGCGAGCCCTCGTGCGTTTAGCGCGCGCAAGCCTTCCTCATCTTCGACCAGCAGGATCGTACCCTGCCCGGTAAGGTCGGCGGTGGCGGCACGCGCCGTCGTGTCCGCGGCCGCCAGGGCACCCGCGATTGTGGGCGCTTCCGCTGCCAAAATTTGTGCAAGCTCTTCTTCGGCGCCGGGGATATGGCGCGGCAGGAAAATACGGAACGACGTCCGGCCCGGCTCCGAGTCGGCGTAGATAAAACCGCCGGTCTGTTTGACAATGCCGTACACAGTGGAAAGGCCAAGGCCTGTCCCCTTGCCGACATCTTTGGTGGTGAAGAACGGCTCAAAGACCTTGTCTATAATGTCTGACGGAATGCCGGTACCGGTGTCGCTCACTTCGACCAGCACATAGTTGGCTTTGGGCATGCTTTTGTAGCCGAATTTTGCACATTCCTCGGCCGGAACATTGGCCGTGCGCAGCGTAAGCTTGCCGCCGTCCGGCATAGCGTCGCGGGCATTGACCGCCAGATTCACGATCACCTGTTCGAATTGCGAAATGTCAACCTTCACGGGCCATAAATCCCGCCCGTGGACGGTTTCCAGTGTCACGTTTTCGCCGATAAGCCGTTTGAGCAGCATCCCCAGATCGCTCAGGGTTTCGCCAAGATCGAGGACCTGTGGCCGCAGCGTTTGTTTGCGGGAGAATGCCAGCAATTGCCGCACGAGCGCCGCCGCACGATTGGCATTCTGTTTGATCTGCATGATGTCTCTGAAGGACGGATCAGTCGGCTTGTGTGCGTTGAGCAGAAAATCCGTCGCCATCATGATGGCGGAGAGCACATTGTTGAAATCGTGCGCGATGCCGCCGGCGAGCTGACCGACCGACTCCATCTTCTGCTGTTGTTGGATGCGATTTTCGAGTGTCCGCTGCGCCGTCGTTTCCAGCGCATAAACGATCGCAGCCTCGCCGTCCCGATCCTCCTCCTCGACTGCCAACACGAAGAAATTGGCCCAACGCTCGGCGCTACCAGTCAATGCCGCCTCGACAGGCGCAATGTCGCTTTGACCTTCCGCCGCCTTGCGAATTGCGGCTTCAAGCACAGACCGGTCCCGCTCCGTCACAACCGACAGGATAGAGCGGTCATCGCTTTTGAGCAGGCCCTCGAACGTCGTAGCAAAGCGCGCATTGCTGCGCCCGATGCAGCCAGTCTTGTCCACGGTGGCGATCGCCATCGGCGTGTTCTGGAAAAACCGCATAAACCGCACCTCGGCAGCGCGTTGAGGATCGTTCCCACCGCCCCTGGCCCGATTGAGCGCGAGTGTGCGCGAAGCGCCCGGTGTACCGTCGGCGCCGAACGCAACTTTATGGAACAGCCGCACCGGCACGGGCTTGCCACCGCGGGTCTTGAGATCGAGGTCGAGCACCTCGGTCTTCACCTCGCCCGGCGCTGCGTTGAGCGTCGTGAGCAACGCCGCCCCCTCGCCCGCGATGATGTCGCCGAGCTTCAGGGAACCCGCGCCGACCTGAGCAAGGTCGTGATCGAGCCAGGCCGCGAGCGTCGCATTGAGGTAGACGATATCGCCAGCAGCATCGACCGAAAAGAAGCCGGCTGGCGCGTGGTCGAGATAATCGATGGCGTGCTGCAATTCCTGGAATACGTTTTCCTGGCGCTCGCGATCGCGCGTGACATCCGCGACCGACCATACCGTCATCTGCGCGTCGCGCCGGTTCTCGCCAAGCGGTTGTACGCGCATGCGCAACCAGCGGCCGCCTTCGCCGGCCGTTCCCGTTATCCGCACCTCCTCTTGCAACCGGCGGCCTTCCCGCGCGGCCTTGAGCAAACGATAAATTGACTCGGAAACGTCAGGGTCGCCGATGAACACCCGTTCGACTGGCCTCACATCATGGATGCCGGTTGCGCCGATCAGATCGAGATAGGCGGCATTCGCATAGAACGCACGGCCCGCGTGGTCGGTCACGAGGATGCCGTCGAACGCCCCATCGACCAGGGCTTTTAGCAATGGATTGCGTTGATCCCTCCCGGCAAATCTCATAATGCCGGAGGCCGCGGCAAACAGCGCGAATACGCCGACGGTTCCAAGTACCGCCAGCAGAGTCAGAACGTAAGCTTCCACGTAATCGCGGCCGACATAGATCAAACCGCCAGCGGCCGCGATCAAGACCGCGGCAATCGCCAACACCAAACTGATTGAACCACTGCGTGGGGCGTTTTGGCTCTTGTCGAAAGCCTTGCGTTCGTACCCGTCGGCACGATCTCGCGCCTGTCTCAGCGCTGGCGGATCATGACTTGCCATAGTCCCTGAGTGCCTTAAGGCGCCCTATTGGCGCAAGTGCCAGCCTCGGCGAATCCCGACCTGTGGTATTTACTCCCTTGTTGAAGCAGTGGCTTTTGGGACCGCCACGATCATGCGCCGGCGCCTGCGGTCTTGCCGCACCTGTTCCATCTTGCCTTTGATAGCCGGATCGCCTTCCGTTTGTTTGAATTCTTCTTTCAGTTCGCGGAGCGACATTTTCTGCCGGTCGTGACACGATGTCGCTCCTGTGCCCAATCGAGGCACGTGCGTGGACAGAAACGGAATGCCCTAATGGCCATTGCCGGCTCCCCAAAAGAGTCCCCGCCTCAGCACCGCCGCCAGGTAGACTTTGCCGGGTATGGTTAATGGCGGGTAAAAATCGGCCGGAAACGAGTTGCGGAGGCAAGCATTACTAGCGTAAATGGCTCTAAATTCGTGGCTGACCGCAAAATGCCACTTTATTTGTGTTAGTATTCAAGGCGGCAAATTGGGCGATTCTCGCCGACGAGTACCAGCATGAAGAACGGAGCGCTTGATGTTTGAGACTCTGTTCGGCTTGGAAATGCCGTTGGCCGCCCGGTTCTTCATCGCCTTTTTAATTGTGTTGGCGCTGATCGGACTAACCGCATGGCTTGTGCGGAGGTTTGGCGCAAACCGTCTCGGAGCGGCCACACGCGGACGCCAGCCGCGGTTGGCGGTAATCGATGCGGCCACGGTCGACGGACGCCGCCGCTTGGTGCTGATCCGCCGCGACAATATTGAGCATCTTTTGATGATCGGCGGCCCCACCGACCTGGTGGTGGAACCAAATATCGTGCGGGCGGTCGGGGTGCGCGCTGCTGCTGCTGCCGCTGAACCTGCCGTCCGCCCTTCCCCGGCAGTTGAAAGCGGCTGGCCGCTGCAGCCTGCGGGCGAGCCAACGCCCGTCCCGGCATCCCGGCCTTACCGTTCAACTGCAACTGACGAGCCTTGGCTCCCGCCGGAGCCAGGCGCACGTGCGCGCCCGGCTGAAAGCCATACTGGTCTTGCCGCCGAATTGCCGACCCGTCTGAGCCCGCCGGATCACGGATCGCCAGCCGCACCTATCGAGCCGACGCCTCGCGTGCCGCCGATGGCCGAGCCCGCGGCGCAGACCGCCGATCACAATCTTGCAGAGATGGCGCAACAACTTGAAGCCGCATTGCGCCGCGCGCCGACGCCGGAAGGCCGGCCGCCGGTAACCGACCCACTGGCACGGCAACTGGGCGGGACATCGGGCAATATAACCGCGCGTGCACCAGCGCGCGAACTCAAGGCGCGCGTTGAACCAAAATTCGAGGCAAAGCCGGAAACGAGAGTCGAAGCCAAGGCTGAGCCAAGGTTTGACGCGAAGCCCGAGCCGCCGGCGGCAACAACTGGCAAGAATCTCTACGAAAATTTGGAAGAGGAAATGGCCAGTTTATTGAACCGGTCGCCGGGAAAATCGTGACAGTCGCTTCCGACCGGGATCGGCTCCGGTTCATCCCTCACCGTTGCTCGACAGCTTAGTCCAAACACCAACGGGCGGCCAACTACGCGAAGCTCGCCAATAACGCGAGGTAACGCGGGAGCGACGCGCCGAGAAATGACGAGGACGCCGTCGCAAATCCTAATAACGACCAAACGCGATTGCCCCCACCCGCTCATCTTCACCACCGTTTTTACATCCTCGAGAAGCTACGCCCTTACCTTCTCGGCGTTATATTCATCCGAGCAATATGGGCCGCCCTGAAAACGGTCGCCGATGGCATCAGGGCCGAGTTTGGCTTGCGCTTCCATCGCTTCGACGCGGAAGTCTTCCGAGCGGCCTTGTGGGCGGTAGCCGAAGCGACGGGTATTGCTGTTGTCCCACCAAGCGGTCTCGTTGTCGGAAACACCGTAGAAAATTTCAAAACGGATATCAGGATGCTCAAGGCCGATACGGATGAGCTGCACCAGGTCGTCGGGCTTGATCCAGATCGACAATCGCCGCTTGTCGAGCGGTTTGTTATTCACATTGCCGATGCGGATGCAGGTCACGCGTAGCCCGTGCTTGTCGGCATAGAGCGCGCCGAGGGCCTCACCGAAAGCCTTACTTACGCCGTAGCGGCTGTCCGGTCGCACGGTCACGTCCACGCCGATCTTCTGGCTGCGCTGATAGAAGCCAACTGCATGATTGGACGACGCGAACACGACGCGCTTGACCCCGGCGCGATAGGCTGCCTCAAACAAATTATAGCAGCCCACAATATTGGATTTGTGGATCGTGTCCCACGGGCCTTCGACCGAATGGCCGCCGAGATGCACGATGCCATCAATACCGGCGGTGATTTTCTCCACCTGTCCATAGTCGGCGAGGTCGGCGGCGATGAATTCCTCGTCCGCGCTCAGGTCTGCGGGCTTACGGATATCGCTAAGGCGGATGTACGGATAAACGCCTTTGAGCAATTTGCGCAGCCGGGTTCCAACATCGCCGGCAGCACCGGTGATCAGGATATGCATGTCATTTTTCTCGGTTATAGTACGGTGAATATTATAAAACGGGAGGGCCGCCGATATGAAGACCTTTGCTACCTTCCTTGCCACAACGATCGCGATTGTGCTTGCGGGTGCACCGGCCGTCGCACAACAGAAGTTGATCCTCAAAGCTTCAGATGTCCATCCCGCCGGCTATCCGACTGTGGTCGCGGTCGAGGACCTCGGCAAGAAGCTCGAGAAGGCTACCAATGGCCGCGTCACCGTTGCGATGTATCCATCGATGCAACTCGGCGGCGAGAAGGAAGCCATCGAGCAGGCGCAAGTCGGCGCCATCGCGTTTGCACGGGTTTCAGTTGGCGCACTCGGTCCGGTGATCGACGATCTCAACGTATTCAATCTGCCTTACGTGTTCCGCAATACGACACACATGCAGAACGTGATCGACGGCCCGATCGGCCAGGATTTGCTCGACAGGGTGACCAATAGCGGCAAGGGCCTGATCGGCCTTTGCTGGATGGATGCTGGCGCGCGCAACTTCTACAACACCAAGAAGCCAATCAAGACCATGGCCGATCTCAAGGGCTTAAAGGTCCGCGTCATGGGCAACCCGATGTTCGTGGACATGGCGAACTCGATGGGCGGCAACGGCGTCGCGATGGGTTACGACCAGGTGTTCAGTGCGCTGCAAACCGGCGTAGTGGATGGCGCGGAAAACAACCCGCCGAGCTTTGTGTTCGACAACCATTATCAGGTCGCGAAGTTCTACACGATCGACGAGCACCTGATCGTGCCGGAGATGCTCGTGTTCTCGAAGAAGATCTGGGACACCATGTCGAAGGACGAGCAGGCCGCACTGATGAAATTCTCAAAAGAAGCCCAACAGGAAGAGCGCAAACTATGGGCCGAATATGAGAAGCAGGCCATGGACAAGGCCAAGGCCGCCGGTATCCAGATCATCGAGGTTTCCGATGCCGACAAGAAAGCTTTCCAGGACGCGGTCAAACCGGTGTGGGACAAGTACGGCCCGAAATATGCCGACACTATCAAGCGCATCCAGGAAGTGAAGTAGCCGCTACCGTCAGAGCTTCCGGCCGGGTTTCCCGAACGGGACTCGGCCGGCTTTCGTCGGGGCAACATGAAAACACACTACATCCGGGTAATGGATGCCTTGCACCGTGCCTGCGTGTTCGCCGCCGGCGCCTGCCTCGTCGTGATTACGCTCATCATCCCGTACGGCGTGTTTTGCCGTTACGTTCTCAACAGCGCTGCCTCCTGGCCCGAGCCGATGGCGGTGCTCCTGATGATCGTGATGTCGTTTCTTTCCGCAGTCGTCTGCTACCGCGAATATCTGCACATTGGCGTCGGTGTGCTGCCTGCTTTTCTCAAGCCCGCGGCGAAGACCTATCTCGGCTGGTTTCTGGAACTGTGCATGCTCGCCACCAACCTGTTCATGCTGGTGTGGGGCATCAAGCTCGTCGGCGCCACGCTCAACCAGAGCATCCCGGATTTTCCGGCGCTTAGCGTCGGTTTGTCTTATCTGCCTGTATCAATCGGCGGCGGGTTAACGGTGCTGTTCATCATCGAACGACTCATCACGCAGAAGTTCTTCGCTGAGCCCGAAGCGGAGACCGTCAGCGGCCTGACAACGGAATAACGGTCGCCCGTCATGGACATCGTCATTCTCGTCGGCAGTTTCACGGTCGTCTGTCTTATGGGTATGCCGGTCGCCTACGCGCTCGGCATCGCCGCTATTCTCGGCGCGCTTTACACTGGCATTCCGCTCGAAGCAGTGATGCTCAAGGTTGCGGGCGGCATGAGCGGCTTCTCACTGCTGGCTATCCCGTTCTTCATTCTTACCGGCGCCATCATGGCGGTCGGCGGCATGGCGGCGCGGCTTATCAATCTCGCCAAGGTATTTGTCGGCGCGATCCGCGGCGGCATGGCGCTCGTCAATATCGTGGCCTCGACGATGTTCGGCTGCATCTCCGGCTCATCGGTTGCGGACACCGCGGCGGTTGGCGGCGTGATGATCCCACAGATGATCAAATTGGGATATCCGCGCCTGTTCGCGGTCAATGTCACGATTTCCGGCTCGCTCCAGCCGCTTCTGGTGCCGCCTTCGCACAACATGATCATCTATTCGATCGCGGCCGGCGGTACGGTTTCGGTTGCCCATCTGTTCATGGCCGGCATCATTCCAGCGCTGCTACTCGGCCTGTCACTGGTAATCCTCGTGCTAATCATCGCGAACCGCCAGAACTTCCCGAAGGGCGAGGTGGTGTCACTGCGCGAAGCCGGCAAGATCGCGCTCGACGCGGTCTGGGGGATGGTGACGGTCGTGATCATCCTTGGCGGCATCCTGTCGGGCGTTTTCACGCCGACGGAGTCCGGTGCCGTTGCCTGCGTCTACGCCTTCCTGGTGACGATGTTCGTCTACCGCGACGTCAAATGGTGCGAGCTCCCCTACCTAATCGGCCGTGTGATCCGCACGGTCGGTATGGTCATGATCATGATCGGCTTCTCGATTGCATTTGGCTACATGATGGCGCTGTTACAGGTCCCGGCGATCGCGACGAAGTTCTTCGTCGACATTTCGAGCGACAAATACACATTCCTGCTTTGGGTCAACGTGCTGTTACTTCTACTCGGCACGTTCATGGACCTCGCTCCGATGCTGTTGATCTGCACGCCGATCTTCCTGCCGGTCATCAAGACGTTTGGCGTCGATCCGGTGCATTTCGGCATCATCATGATCCTCAATCTTGGCATCGGCCTGCTCACGCCTCCGGTCGGCCCGACCATGGTGGTTGGCTGCGCGATCGGAAAGGTCTCGATGGAAGCCGTCTCAAGGAGCATCCTTGTCTTCTACATTCCGATGCTCATCGTACTCGTTCTGGTCACCTATATTCCGGCTCTCTCGCTCTGGTTACCTCACCTGCTGCTAGACTAACGATCTGTCCTGGATTTTTCCGGGATTTCATAATGACAGCGGACAGGCGTTTCTTCTTGCATGCATCTTGACTTTCAGCGGCGATCAAATTGGCTATTGGAACAGGACCCCGATGTTCGTGTCCGTTCTCCCTTGAACGCGATAGTGACGACGTCTGTCGGCTGAGCAGGCGTCATTTAAGATCACCCCTGACGGGTCTAGGGAGGACCGTTGTCGGCGCGTTTAGAGAAATTCCACGCCCGTCTCGTTTGACCTCCGTCAGACAATGCGGCAGGGCCGAAGCGAGTAACCACCATCAAACGTTAGACCGAACGCTTCCGGCAGTTCGACTGTGTTTGGAATCTCAATACGAGCGCCGACATTTGTAAAATTGCGCACGACACAATCAATCATTGAAGACGAACCAAAAAAGAGCTTCGCGCCTTTGAGGACGCGCGAGCGGCCGAATGTACGACGTTCCTGCATACATGACTCCAGCAAATTGGCGGCACGTTAAAAGGCAAAAATAGCTGATGTCTTAAACTAATTGCTGCAGGAAGAGCCGTGCTGAAAACTTTCGTTAATCAACTTCAGCCCGCTGCACTTCGTACGCCAGAAGCGTGACTCTAGAGTTGGTCAACGCCCAGGGAAGGCTTCACTCGACTACATAACTGGTTACGGTAAACCTTGCGTCTCCACCACTCGCACGAACACCGTGACCATAGAAGCAACCGCCCCCAAAGGAAAAACCTACGGCGCCCAGGTTGTTCATCGCTTGCTTAAAGCCGGCCGTTGCGGCGGCACTCGCATCCGCCCGCTCGCCGAATACGCTGAGCCACTGACTGCGATCAGAAATTTGTGCAGTTAAAGTTGCCGACCCGGGCGCTAGTTCATAGGCGGCATTGATCGACCACCACCGGTAATATTGTTTGCCACGAGCGCCGGATAAATCATCGCCCTTCTCTTGCAATAGAAATCGAACGCGCGCTGGATTGATACACGTATTGTTGGCGTCGAGCGCATATTCAAATGTTGGCGTTCCAGTGGTGGTTACCTCGATGCTGGCTGAGACGCTTTTGGCTGCCGTCATGTTACCCGCGGCAGTGACATAATGCACGGAGCCGGGAGCGGATGGAAAAAATCAAAAAACCAACCGCCCATTTCTCGTGGCGACGGATGCGCGGGCATCCCCGGCGAATAGAGGATCGCCCACGCTTGGGCATCCATTGGAACGATGCTGGATCGCGGTGTGGGTGCCGGTGACCCGCTGTCATTGCAGTCTGCAAGCAGCAGCAATCCCAAAATAAGCAATATTACTTTCACCATTACTCACCATTCTCAGGCGGGGCAGCTTATCGACTTTTCAATCCGAACATGAAGGGCGGGCCTACGAAACCCCGAGCTAGAGGCCCCAAGGGTTAATGATTCCAGTTGGAGTAGGTGCGTGCTTTCGGTGAGCTTCCACTGCTCGCGCTCGCCCTTCGATCAATCCCAGACGACAAGTTGGGTTCGTTTTGCGAACACAACCGTTAGTTGTTGTCTTCCCCCCGCTGCAGCTCGGCGGACGAGAGGCACAATCCGAGGGCGATCTTGCAGCGACAGTCGGATCCATTCTGAGGGACACCGGCTTTTCACCAACGCTGCTCGAACTGGAGGTGACGGAGAACATATTGTTGGAAATCAATGCCGATCCGCTAGCGCAATGATCAGTGCGCGACGCGCCGTCGCCGACGGGCCGTCCGCCACGATCAGACCGCCATTCGAGGATTGCGGCGGTGTGTTCGGATTCACTCGCGTCGCGCAACCAACGGTGCCGCGGCCGTAGAAACGATTTATGAGTCCGTTTGGGACCAGAAGGTCGCAGGCTCGAATTCTGCTGTTCTGACAACCGCTTAGCTAGATTTAGACCCTCTCAAATATCACTCGTAACGGCAGGCAGCCTTATGTCGAGATGGTTGGCCGCACGGCACGAATCTCATAGAGCTAATGTCACGGCGCTTAGCGCGCATAACAAGGAGCAAACGTCTATGACTGACATGGCAGTGGCAGCCAAGCCTGCTTCGATCAGCACCAAGCAATTGGCCGATTCGCTGGCGGAGCACCATCAGCTCACCAAGAAGCAGGGCCACCAGATGGTTGAGGACCTTGTCGGCCTTATCACCAAGCACTTGAAAAAGGGCGAGCGGGTGAAGATTGCCGGGCTCGGAATTCTGCAAGTGCGGAATCGTGCTGCCCGCATGGGCCGCAACCCGGCGACCGGCGAGGCGATTCAGATCAAGGCCAGCAAGAAGGTCGCCTTCCGCGCCACCAAGGACCTTAAGATGGCGATCTGATCCCGGCGAATCGCGGGATTGCTATGAGCCGTTATAAGGGCAGACAAAGCGCGAAGTCTGTTGAACAAGACTTTCCGCACTTTGTAGAAATCTCCGTGCCCCCAAACGGTCTCGGGAATACGCTAATTGCTATGTATGACTTTCACGCTCGGCATGGCATTGGGGCGAAGCGCGGCCATGGGCGGCGCGATGACGGTGCCAGTTTTATTCGGTGGTGCTTCGCTGATCCGGATCTAGCTGCAGCGTTCGCCAGGGAGTTCGCGACATAACCAGCATGATGGATTCCGCACCGCACTAAGGAAACATCCGTAACTGACCGACCGATGACACTGGCAATCATAAGCGGGCATGATCCGGTCGCTGTTCAAGCCTGAGCCGCTGAAGCCGTGCCCCATCTGCTTGGTGGCAATGCAAACCACCAAGGAGGAGCGCCACACCGTTCATCGATGTGAGCAATGCGGCACAGTTGTAATGATCGCACGACCAACAGGTGCGACTGAAGATTGGACGTGCGATCCGGTGTCAAACCTTGCAGCCACTCCAGCAGCGCCGCAAAGACCATGAGGGCGCCGCCGACTATGACTGGCCGCGGCCAAGCGAAACAGACAGGCAACGTGATCGCGAAATAGCCAAGTGGTCGATCTCCCAACCGAGTGACGTGCGGGGCTGCCAATTGGCGGGGGCCCAGCGCCGTGATCACGACTAGGGCTATGGCGGCCCCGCTGCAAAATTTTCCGATGTGTTTGATTGTCATTCTGTCAGATTCATTATTGGGACTTTTTGAAACGCTGGCGCTTGCGCAGTCGCACGCCGGGGTTGCCTCCGTTTTCGTCGATAAATTCGACCGGCTCGTTCCAAGGCGTGTCTCACAACAACCAGCGTGCGCTTCGAGGCTTGCGTCATTTGGGTTCGCTTTGCCAAAGGGGAGCCGCACGCCCGGGCCGCCCCAATTGGGTGTTATTCAACATGTAAGCGCGATCAACGTTTACTTGGATTGATTGGCCCTCTGCAATTGCGGAGTCGCACGCGTCAATGCACGTGGCAAAAGTTATAGACCATGGATCAGGCCAGCCTCGATCAGCAGCCGGTTGAACCGGCGCGCCTGTGCGCCACTCGCACAGCTAAAGAATAGGCCATTGCAGAGTTTCAGGATCTTCTTCTGTTCGATAAAGGTCGGACCAAGCGGCACACCCGCCGCCTCTTGTACGACTAACGGCAGATACGGTGCATCAAGTTTGTTAAGCGCTGAGGATAGATCAGCCGGCGTGAAATTCACCGCGTCGATCGCATAGTAAGTAGTGAAATAGCGCGAATCAAAATCTTCAAGACGGCGTGCAAGCGCCTCCTGGCTGAGCGTCGTATCGATCACCCGACGAGCGAATTCCGGCTGATGATCGCCATAGCGTACGATCAAGAACCCTTCAGTCGGGAATTCCCGCGCCAAGCGCTCCAGTAGCACACTGTAGTCGTTCGCAGTCATTCCCTGACGGCGAATATATTCATCGATATTGGCGATGTTGCCGAGCTCGTGCCAATTCGGCGTAAGCTCGGGACGAAAGCGCGTATCCCACGGGAAATGATTCGCGACGTTGTAAACGTACAGGAAAAGCGGACCTTTGCTGTGCTCGCGCGCGATGATTTTGATGGCCTGATCGAAATAAAAATTATCAGCCTCGAAACTGCTCGTGCCGAGGTCATGCATGTCCAGATAGCCGTCGATTCCGGCCGCCGTTTGGAACGCACGTGAGCCGAGAAAAGCGCCGTAGAATGGATAGAGACTGAAGGTCTTGTAACCACACCTCCTCAATGAACGCGGTAGCCCACGCGCGACGCGGCCAGCAGCAATCCGTGTCACAGACGTGGCGAACCGTCCGTACGAGCGAGCGGAGAGGCCGGTGAGCACATTGTATTCGGTAAACCAGCTTGGTCCGCCCGCGCCCTCCACGACAAGCTTGCGCGCTATTGCGTCGAATGATTGGAAATAACGATGATAACCAGAGGGCACTTTTATTTCAGGAGCGGCGGTAATATCGAAGCTGGACTCGTCATGGAACAGGATAATGTGCGGAAGTTTATGTGATGGATTGCAGCTGGCAGTCGGCGAATTTTGGAGACGGTCGATCACACTCGAATCTGAATCCAAGTACCCGTGTGTAATAAGCTCATGTACCGCCTCTACCCCCGTCCGCGCGAATTTTGATACATAGTTTTGGCTGAAGAAATCCTCATAGAGATTGGTCGGCAACGATAGCGACAGCGTAACCAGCGCGCCCATACATAGCGAGCCACCAATGGCACTCGTGCGAGCGCGCATACGGAAAGGGTCAAATCGCCACGTCACAATCAAAAGCGCGGTCGTGGCCAACGCCGCGAGCACGATTGGGACACGCAGTGAAGGGATTGCTGTGAGCAGGAATGCTGTCGTATCTCGGTCGATGATCATCAGGTCGACGAAGTCAACGGTCATCCAAAGCTTATCGTGCTTGAATTGCGACAGCAGAATCAACACAACAACAAACTCAAGTGAGATGAATGCTGCGACAAGCGGACGGCGAATCAGCAAGAGCCAGAAAAAGTTGAGTGCTGCCCAGGCAAGCAAGAACGCTGCCTTGGCAATCAGATCGACTTCCGTCGAAGCCATGATGATTAATGCGGCCACATGCAATACTGCAACGAGACCGAACTTCACCGTATCGCGGTGGGAAGCCTCAGCGGGCACAATACGGTTGAGCAGGTCGGACGCTGACAACATGGCCTATGGAAGCCCCTGTTCGGCTGCAATCGCTCGACGCGCCACGGCATAACCCGAGGTCATAAAATTGTAATCAAATCCTCTTTGCAAGATGTCATCGCGATATCAAGCACAATGGGGCCAGTGTTCCGACGCGCCATTAATCTTTGTGCGCGGCTTGGGGCCAATGAAGGTCATCTAAAAAGCCGGACGTCCACGGTTGCCCTTCAAGCCAGCTGTAGCCTTATACCGAGGCTCGTTGGGAGTTTGCATCTTCAGAGATTCTGGTTCGTGCGCATGTTGGGAGAGATAAGCAAGCAGTTTCAATTCGCGCCGACCGCGCGTTACTGTGTCGAGGATCAGGCCAACAGCAGCGGCCAAAAACGCAAGCAGCATAAGGCCCGTTGAAAGAACTGCGGTCGGTAGTCTTGGGACCAGCCCGGTTTCAAGAAAAGTGACAACGATCGGAATTGCCAGGCCGATTGAGGTGGCAGCCAACGCAAAACCAATGCAGGCAAAAAACGGCAATGGACGCTCTGCACGAAATAGATTGGCAATAGTGAGAAGGATTCGGAATCCGTCACTCCACGTTTTGAGTTTAGACAGAGACCCCTCGGCCCGAGCGTAATAAGGCGTATCGATCTCCTCCATCGCGAGGCCAAGTTCGAGCGCATGGATCGTGAGTTCTGTTTCAATTTCGAATCCACCAGACAACACAGGAAACGACTTCACGAACCTTCGCGACAAAACTCGATATCCCGACAACACGTCATTGAGTTTTGAGTCGAAAACCGTGGCAACAAATGCGGTGAAAATCTTATTGCCGATGCGATGACCGGAACGATAGGAAGCCTGTTCACGATCAATTCGGGTGCCCACGACCATATCAAGTCGCTTCTCCAGCAATCGACCTATCATCGGTCGCACGCTCGGCGCATCGTAAGTCGCATCGCCATCCACAAGCACATAAATATCGGCGTCCACATCGGCGAACATACGCCGCACGACAAAACCCTTTCCTTGACGCTTCTCGTAAAATACCTCGGCTCCCGCTGCACGGGCGACACGTGCCGTATTGTCAGTCGAATTGTTGTCGTATACGAGAATTGCGGCTGTCGGGAGCGCAGTTCGAAAGTCTTCGACAACCTTGGCAATTGATTTCTCTTCGTTGCAACAGGGCACAAGAATGGCAATCTTGTATGAGCCGAAATGACCGGACTCAAAATCGACCAACCTCGCACTTTCTGACGTCACGGACACCTCCCGGCCTTATCGCAGTAAATCTAGCAGTGGCGTAGCGGTGGCGCAGAAGTTTTTCCGATCACAAAGCCTTCGCTCACGAAAATTTAACGCAATAAAAGCCGCCTTCTGGTGTATTATATTTGGGCAATTTAAGCATCTTGAGAGATCGGGGACCCTCATGCGGATTCTGGCTATTATTGGTGCGTTTGCGATCGTCACCGGTATCGGCGCAGCGGTATTCTTTTTTGGCGGCTACTATAACGTTGCTGGCACTATTGAAGACCCGTCCATCATTCGTTGGGCACTGATCCAGGTGCGCTCGGCCTCAATCAATCGCTACGCGAATGACGTCCCGCCAGCTACCATTAGTGATCCGGCCAGCGTACAAGCCGGTGCCAAGGTATTCAGCTCATTGGGCTGCGCCACTTGCCACGGCGCGCCTGGTGTTAATTGGGCCAAATTTTCGGAAGGGTTGCACCCGGATCCGCCGGACCTGAAAGAAATGGTCGACCATCTCACCCCGTCACAGTTGTTCTGGGTCGTCAAGAACGGCATCAATATGACCGGCATGCCAAGCTTCGCGCTCGCCGGAGCCAAGGACGACGAGCTCTGGTCGGTAGTTGCCTTTTTAAAGAAATTGCCGAGCGTCAAGGAAGCGGACTACAAAGCCTGGACTGCGCCACCGCCCCCGCCCGCAGAGCCAGTTGTGACCCCGCCGCCACCGGCTGCTGCGCCAGCGCCGCCAGCGGATAACAAATAATCCTGGCGCAGTTAAACTGCGCGTGAACGCTTAAGGCAACTTTCAGTATAGTTTGTCCAGATTAGCCAAGACGACTTGCATGAGCTTTCTGCGCCTTTACGGCCGCGTACTTGAAAAACTAGGGCATGACGGTCGTCTGGGCTGGTTTCTCGCGCTCGCCAATGTGGTCCTCGCCCTGGTGCAATTTGCCGAACCCGTCCTCTTCGGGCGTGTCATCAACGTGCTGGCGAGTGCGCAGGCCAACAAAGAGTCTGCCGATTGGCAGTATTTATGGCTGCTGCTGCTCGCATGGGTTGGTTTTGGCATTTTCACAATCCTTTGCGGCACACTGATCGCGCTGCTCGCCGATAGGCTGGCACATCGACGCCGCCTCGCCGTGTTGACCGGTTATTTCGAGCACGTCTTACAGCTGCCGCTCGCCTATCTCGGCAGAGTGCATTCCGGAAGGCTGATGAAAATCATGTTGCAAGGCACCGATGCGCTGTGGGCATTTTGGTTGGGCTTTTTCCGCGAACACCTGGCCGCCTTCGTTTCGCTGCTCATTCTTGTGCCGCTGGCACTGACGATAAATTGGCGACTGGGCAGCCTCCTGATCGCTTTGTGTGTGTTGTTCGCGGCGCTCATGGCGTTGGTTTTGCGCAAGACCCAATCGCTCCAACGCACGGTGCAAACCCATCACTCCAACCTTACGGAGCGGGCGTCGGACGCGCTCGGGAATATTGCGCTGGTGCATAGCTTCACACGGATCGAAATGGAGGTCAGTGCGCTGAAATCCGTTAGTAAGCAATTGTTAGCGGCGCAGTTTCCGGTGCTGTCCTGGTGGGCCGTGGTTGCAGTGCTTACGCGCGCGTCGACAACCTTGGCTGTGCTTTCCATCATCCTGCTCGGCGCGTGGCTGTTTCAGCGCGATCTGATCTCCATTGGCGAGATCGTCACATTTATGGCGCTCGCCGGCATGGTGATCGCTCGCCTCGAGCAGGCAGTGAACTTCGCTAACCGAATGGCGATGGATACAGCTTCGTTATGCGAATTCTTTGACATTCTCGACACCGTGCCGGCAATGCACGACAGGCCCGACGCTGTCGATCCTGGCCGTTTTGCGGGACGCGTTGAGTTTTTAAACGTGTCGTTTGCGTATGATGGGACACGGCCGGCAGTATCCAACCTCAGTTTCACTGCGCTGTCGGGCGAGATGGTGGCGATGGTCGGTGCGACTGGTGCCGGAAAGTCGACGGCACTCATGCTACTACACCGAGCATTCGATCCACAGTCAGGACAAATAAAAATCGATGGCATGGATGTGCGCTATATTCAACTCAGCGCCCTTCGCCGCAATATCGGCGTCGTATTCCAGGAAGCCCTGTTATTCGATCGCTCGATCGCGGAAAACATGCGCGTCGGCAAGCCCGACGCAACTGACGAGCAGATGCGCGATGCCGCTACCCGTGCGCAGGCGCTCGATTTTATCGAGTACAATCCTCTTGGATTCGACGCCAAGGTAGGTGAGCGCGGACGGTCGCTCTCAGGTGGCGAGCGCCAACGGATTTCAATCGCGCGCGCGCTGCTTAAAGATCCGCCGATCCTGATCCTCGATGAAGCAACCAGCGCGCTCGATGCTGCAACTGAGTCGAAAGTATTGGCTGCGTTCGATGAGGTCATGAAAAACCGTACCACTTTCGTGATTGCGCACCGACTCACGACTATTCGCAACGCAAGTCACATATTGGTTTTTGACCGTGGCCAAATCGTCGAGTCAGGAACGTTCGACGAATTGCTCAGGATGGGTGGCCGTTTCACAGAACTCACGAAGGCACAGTTTCTGCCGGTTGACGCGTAGCGTCTGCTACGACGGCGCCGGTAAGGCCTGCAAGCACTGCCCAATAGGCGTAGCGGAAGTCAGAGGCCACACCGACGGTAAAAAAGCTCAATACGTAAACCACAGCCGATCCGCCGACTCCGATCGCGTACGCGCCGTCCGGCGTATCGCGCTTGCGCCAGGCCAAGGCGTACACCGCCATGCAGATGAGCAACCAGACGCCAGCGCGAAAGAGAGGTGTCGGCTTTAGCGCGTCATGAACGGTCATGACTGCGACGAATGCAGGCCGGTCAGGAAACGGAATTTGCGCCGGGTGTTCTATATCGGTCAGCCACATTGTGAGGTTTGAGCCGGCAAGAAAATTCCACATGAATGCAGTGCGGTGTTCGAGATAGGCAATTGGATGGTGCACGATGGCATGTGCCCAGGCTTTAGTGATCGCAGGCGTACCAAACAGTTTTTCGTCTCTTTCGAGCTTATGCATTACAAATTGGCATGGCTCGATGCGCCAATAGATGTCCCACTCCGTCGGCTTATAGCAGCCGTTCAAGAGCAGCGTTGTCTCAGCTTTGGTCCACCTCACGGGAAATTGGTTCTGCCCGGCAAAATGACTGATGCCGCCGAGGTCGAAAACCATGATCGATTGCAGTGGATGCTGCCGCGTTACGTCCAATAGGTTGTAGTAGACGAACTGCACCAAAGCGAAGAAGCCGACAATGGCCGGCACGAATACGAACACCGCTCGCTTCCAGGCAAACTGGTTGGGCCAGATGATGTAGGCGCCAAGCAGTGGCGCAGCGATAAGCGCATTCGGACGCAGCAACACGCCGAAGCCACACAATGCCAGCGCAACCGTCTGAAGCGAAAAACGCAGGCCGCCGCGACGTATGGCGGCTGCAAAGGCAATACTCGCGGCCAATAGCCAGGTTACCGAAAACAGCACGTCACGCCAGATAATGCCGACAAAGATGAAGGCTGGCGGCATCAGCGCCAAAAGCGGGAAGAGTAGTGCGAGCGTGACTGCGCGACGCGCCAAGGTCAGTGCCAACAGCCCGAAGGCCAGCCAATAGGTCGTTGCGATCAACAAGAACATGCTGGCGGGACCCGGCGCGACCGGATCAATGAGTCGCCATAGCAAGGTCATCGCCGGAGATTGCCAATCACCCAGCATGTTCTTCGCAATGTCCTCGTAGACGAACTTTGCGTCGTAAGTCATGATACCTGGATAGAAAACCAGCAGCGTCAACCCATACCCAGCCAGGACCAGCGCGGTGACAGCCAGGCTCAAACGCCACGACACTCGTACATCGTCACGCAACAGTGGCATAAATATCCCCAGAATTTGCCTCGTGTGACAGTTCGATCAGCCACCGGGCGATTGCCACGTTGTCGACCCAGTCGGCATGCACGAGTTCCTGGCTTTCGCCGAGTACAGCGTTGAAACGCAAAAATCCGAGCGTAACGCATCGATCAATGCAGGCGAGCGCGATCGCGCGTTGGATGATGGTGAACTCAAACGACAGCGCCTTGATGGAGTACGACAGACCCTGCAGGGCTTCCTCCTCAAAGCCTTCGACATCGACCTTGACGAAGGACGGGACGCCGTGCCGCTCAATCAATGCATCCAGTGTAGTCACCGGGACCATTAACGATTTAGTCCAGCGTTGAGTCTCCCATCCAGGTGAAGTAACGGCTGTACTGACAAAGGCCTCCGAGACTGTTGAAACCGTCGGATTGTCCTGATTGATGATGATGCGGGTTGTTCCAGAGCTGCGGCCGACCGCCACTGGCTCGATCACAACATCGCGGCGCAGGCCGTAAAGAACTCTGAGGACCTTGACGAGCGCGGGCTGCGGCTCAACCGCCACGACTCGCACACCCAACCGACGGAAGGAGGCGACGCGATCGCCTACATGGGCACCGACGTCAAACACAAGGTCACCACGCCGCACGAACCGGCTGTAGAGCCGATCCATGGCCGACGCACGAGATCGATCTCCATAGTAGATGCGCAGAGATCGAATAACACCACGCGCGGTCCGTAAAGCTTCGAACACCGCATCAACCCGCGCTAGATCCGGCAATGGCTTTACTGTTTCGATCGCAGGTAGCATTAGGGCATGCAACGCGACCGGGGGCGCTGTTTCTTCGGGCAGCCGCCCGAGGCCGGAACGAGCAGATAGACTACCGAACGCTGGCCAAGCGGTGATCATTCCGAACGGGATCGCCAAGGCAGGACCGCCCGCAAGAAACAGGGCATACGGTATCGCTGCTGGATGTGTCATCGCTAAGGTGCCGAGCGTGGCGCAGCCAAGCAGTGTATGTGGCCAGAGATTGTGACACGCGAGCGTGAACGGGACCGCATGATCATCGCGCGTTTGCCCGATCCAGCCTATCTCACGGCCGAACAGCAGGCTGAACAGGAACATCGTGTGGCCGACCCACAGGATGGGACACAACAGAATCGAATAGATGGTCTCAATCGCATAATTGAACAGAAAGCGCCTGGCTCCGCCGAAGTTATGACGAAGCTCCGGTCGCGAAAGGATATCTATGGCGCTGGCAATCTTCGGTGAGAACCACATCACCAGGACGCAAACAAATAGAGCCACGCCGGCATCCACGCGGATGTAATTATCCGGCGTTTTGACAAACGCGAGCGAAAGAGTGCCGACCACCAGCATGCCAATCCATGCCGGGGATCCGACAAACATCAGAATCGCGAGTGCAAGTTGATAGCGGCTCACCCATTTGAGGCCGGGCATTGTCAGAAACGGCCAGTACTGCATGTTGCCCTGACACCAGCGCAAGTCACGACGAATAAATTCGATCAAAGTAGGTGGGTTTTCTTCCCAGCCCAGATCCTCTTCAGGCAGCACCCGCACATCATAGCCGGCGGCGCGCATCAGCGCGGCCTCGATCTGGTCGTGGCTGAGAATATGCCGGCCCCCCGTTCCATCCTTGGATAGGACGGGCAGCGCACAATGCGTGATGAAGGGTTTGAGTCGAATCGCCGCGTTGTGGCCCCAATAAGGCCCGCAATCACCCTGCCACCAGGCGCTGCCGATAGTATAGGAACGCATTCCGAGCCGCATGCCGAATTGAAAAACGCGTGCGAAGGCGCTGGTGGACGGAAGGCCCACGACCAGACCCTGGAGAATGCCAAGCTTCGGATCGGCTTGCATAACTCGCACCAGACGAAGAATGGCGTCGGCGGTTATGAAGCTGTCTGCGTCGAGCGTCACGGCGAATTCATGACAGGCTCCCCATCGCACACAAAAGTCACGGATGTTGCCGGCCTTGTAACCGATATTGATGTCTCGCCGACGATAAGTAATATCGATGCGGCCGCGCCAACGATTTGCCAACAAATCGACAAGCGTCTCTTCCTTGGTGGCGATATCCTCCTGGCCGGTGTCGCTGAGCACGTAAAGGTGAAAGTGGTCACCAAGCCCAGATGCATCGAGGCCGGCGAGCATCGGTTCAAGATTGCGGACCATTCGCTCGGGCAATTCGTTGCGGATACATAACAGGATCGCAGTCGAAGCGGTAACCGGTTCGTCCCCTCGCATCCGGCTCGTGATCGGGACCACTGCCGCAATCGGGTCAGCGGAAAAACGCATAATCAAAAAACCGATTATTGCGTTCCAAAATCCCGCCACCATCCACGGCAGCGTGCTCGCAAATAGCGTAAGAAGCACAAGGTCAATGACGCCGATGCCGCCTGGCGACAGCGCCCAGGCGGCGAGCGCCAAAGACCCGGCCACGGTGGCAGCAAAAAGAACGGCAAACAATACGCGCCGGCCGGTGATGGCGTTCGTGGCGGAGGCAATGGACTGCGATGGAAGGCGTTCTAACACGCGATTACGGCTTCTAATCCCCAGCGGACCGTGCAAATTTAATATTATAACACGTGAAGCCGTGCCAATAGTCCAATCCGGGTTTAAGACATAGTGGCAACCAGCCGATCCGAAAAGGTTGCCCAGGCGCTTTGGTATATCGCGCCTGGTCAAGCCGAGATCCGAGAGGAAGTGCTTGCCCCGGCCGGCCCTGGTGGGGTACGCGTTCGCGCGCTTTTTGGCGCGCTCAGCCGAGGAACTGAAGCGCTTGTGCTTGCGGGTCGAGTGCCAACAAGCGAACACGAGCGAATGCGTGCCCCTCTCATGAACGGCAGTTTCCCCTTTCCGGTAAAATATGGCTACGCCACGGTTGGCGAGATCGAGGAAGGCCCGCAGGATCTACGGGGGCGGAGCGTGTTTGCGCTTCACCCACATCAAAGTCTCTTCAATGTTCCCGTGAAGGCCACCGTCGTGTTGCCCGAAAATATACCGCCACAACGCGCGGTACTCGCGGCCAATATGGAAACCGCACTCAACGCCGTCTGGGATGCAGGGGCTGGGCCAATGGACCGCGTTGCAATTGTCGGCGGGGGTGCAGTCGGTGCACTGGTTGCTTTTCTCTGCGGGAAGATTCCTGGAACTGATGTCACACTCGTCGATATCAACCCCGCGCGGGGGGAATTAGCACAGAAACTGGGTGTTCGCTTTGCAAAACCCGAAACGGCGACAAGTGACTGCGACATTGTCTTTCACGCGAGCGGAAGTGCGACTGGACTCGCCACCGCCCTCACGCTTGCCGGCGAAGAGGCCACGGTGCTCGAAATGAGCTGGTACGGTGACGTATCGGTGACAGCACCTCTCGGCGGCGCTTTCCACAGCCGCCGTCTTCGATTGGTTTCCAGCCAGGTCGGACGGATCGCGCCATCGCATCGGCCGCGATGGACTCACGAGCGGCGGCTTGCCGCGGCGGTTGCCTTGCTCGCCGATGAGCGGCTGGATGCACTGCTCGCGCCGGCCGTAGCATTTCATGATCTGCCAAAGAGGCTTCCAGCTATTCTCGATCCGAAGAGCGGCGTTCTCTGCCAGCTCATTGCCTATTGAGAGGTCTCATGTTCGCCGTCGAAGTCCGCGATCACATCATGATCGCCCACTCGTTTCACGGCAGCGTTTTTGGCCCTGCGCAAGCCTTGCACGGGGCGACGTTCGTTGTTGATGCCGCATTCATCGCGGAAAAGCTCGATGACAACGGCATCGTTGTCGATATCGGCCGCGCGCATGAAGCGCTAAAAGCCGCATTGGCACCGCTCAACTATCGCAATCTCGACGAATTGGCGGAACTTAAGGGCCTCAACACAACGACCGAATTTCTCACCAAGCACATTTTTGATCGCTTGGCGGCAGCCGCGCGTGCCGGTGAACTAGGCCGTGCCGCGCGCGAAATCAAGTCGATCCGCGTCACGCTTTCGGAATCGCACGTAGCGTGCGCCTGGTACGAGGCGGATTTGTGGTGAAGCGATTTGTCTTCGCGGTTCCAGGCGATCTTTCAACCCCGACCGGAGGCTATGCCTACGACCGGCGAATGATCGCCGAACTAGGCAGCCTCCGCTGGCAGATTGATTTAATCGATCTTGGCGAAGGCTTCCCTTATCCGAGCGATGCAACACGCAAGGCCGCCCATGAGCGTCTGCTCGCCATTCCAGGCGACCGTATTGTCGTTGTCGATGGATTGGCGCTCGGCGTATTGCCGAAGACAGCACAGAGGCTCAATCGCCTGCTTGCGCTCGTGCATCATCCCCTTGCTGTCGAGTCAGGAATAGATGCCAAGCAAGCCGAAAAATTGCGTACGAGCGAACAAGCCGCACTGTCCGCCGCGCGCCATGTTGTGGTCACCAGCTCAGCAACGGCGCAGCAGCTCGTCTCCTACTACGCCGTACCAGCGGAACTTATTACCATCGTGTGCCCCGGCTGCGACCCTGCACCGCCCGCGCAACGCAGCCAGGATGGTACCGTGCGGCTGCTTTCAGTCGGCGCCGTCGTACCGCGCAAGGGATACGACGTATTAATCGCTGCCCTGGCAATGCTGCCTGGTTTGCCGTGGAGCCTGACAATTGCTGGCGATTGCACGCGCAACCCGACTGCCGCTGCCCAACTGAATGCCGATATTAAGCATCACAGACTTAGCGGCCGCGTTACGATTCTCGGTGCTGTCTCACCGCAACGGCTTGGTGAACTCTACGCCGAAGCCGATATATTTGCCCTCGCCTCCCGCTTCGAGGGCTATGGCATGGCCTACGCCGAGGCTATCGCCCACGGCTTACCGGTCATAGGAACAACTGCGGGCGCTATTCCGAGCACGGTGCCACCGCACGCTGGATTACTGGTAAAGCCGGACGATGCATCCGTTTTTGCGGTGGCACTGCGCCGCCTTATCTGTGATGCGAGCGAACGGCAGCGATTTGCAAACGCTGCACGGGCGGCGGCGGAGCAACTTCCCACCTGGCCAGAGGCCGCAAAATTATTTTCACGCACATTAGAGGCCCTCGCATGAGCGGCTTTTCAGCCGACTGGCTGGCACGGCGAGAACCCTTTGATATCCGCGCGCGCAATCCATCGGTGTTCGACGCGGTCGCTGCTTCGCTGGAGAAGTATTCTTCGGTGCGAATCGTCGACCTTGCCAGCGGCACGGGATCGACGTTAGGCGCGTTGAGTGCCCAGCTTCCCGCCCGCCAAAATTGGCAACTTGTCGACAATGATCTCGGCCTGCTCGCGCACGCGACGGCTTTCCGAAGTCATCGGGATGTCACCATCAGCGCGGTTGCGCTCGATCTCCATCGCGACTTCGAGTCCGCACTCGATGGGCCGGTCGACCTGGTCACGGCGTCCGCGCTGCTCGATCTCGTCTCCGAGCCATGGCTGGAACGGTTAGCAGTGAAGATTGCCGCACGCGCACTCCCCTTCTACGCTGCGTTAAACTACAATGGACTTATCGAACTCGCTCCCGCCGATCCGCTCGACGCAGCCATCATCGCCGCATTCAACGCGCATCAGCGCACAGATAAGGGATTCAGCCCTGCATTAGGACCGACGGCGGCCGCTGCAGCAATTGCGCGCTTTGAATCGCTCGGCTATTCCGTGGTGCACGGCAGATCCGATTGGTTTGTGCGGCCGCACGAGCAAGACATGCAAAGTGAAATCCTCTTGGGCTGGGCTAATGCCGCCCTTGAGAGTGGTGAACTCACGATGGCCGACACTGCACCCTGGCTGACGCGGCGCCGTGACATCGTTGCTGCTGGGTGTTCATCACTGCGTGTCGGTCATGTCGATTTTTTCGCGACACCGATCGGGACACGGTGAGCCGATAGGTCACAGTCGAACAGCACCTCGTCCTCAATCTGATGCGCATATATGGGCACGCGCAAAGCCTGATCGACCCGTTCAACCGGAGGCAAAATGAAGCCAGCACGCCCAGCGCCAAGAATGAGCGGCGCTACCATCACATGCAATCGATCGAGGCAACGGGCGGCAAGAAATCGCGATACCGTTACAGCGCCGCCTTCTATCAGCAGACGGCGAAAGCCGCAGCCGGCCAAGGCAGCAAGGATCGCTGCAGGGGCGAGCTGTCCACTTGTGGCGGGCAACTCGATTGTTTCCACACCCGGCGGCGGGGTGCAGCGCGTACCTTGCGCGATGAACAGCAGACGGCGCCCGCCATCGGGGGCAAATACTTTGGCTTGCGCGCCGAGCCGGCCTTTGGGATCGATAACAACGCGTGCTGGCTGCGGTCCGGCCACAAGCCGTACCGTCAGTTGCGGATCATCGGCGATGGCGGTGCCGACGCCTATGACGATAGCGTCCATCAATGCACGCAGCCGATGCAGATGGGTAAGCCCCGCGGGTCCGTTGATGTATTTTGAGTGTCCCGACTCGGTCGCGATCCGGCCGTCGAGTGATTGGCCGACCTGACCGACCACCACGAGATCGTCCACTGTGCCCTTTCGAAGTGGACCGAACAGGTCGCCCCAGGGCGGCGGTAGAGGCTGGTCAGCCAGGCGGAAAATATTGCTAAAGTCCATCCATGGGTCGGAAGACCCACGGACAGCGCGGCTGTCGCGACTTGGCGGGGGAATGTTTCTTAATGGCACGAGTGAGCCAAAAGTACCGGGCACTGCATTTAACTGCTCTCAAGAGCTGCCATCAGGCTGGCATAAAAGTAGTCTGTTTGCGACGGGGACTAGGAAGCGGCGCACGGTGTTTAACATTGCAGCCAATAAAAAAGGATGTTTCGTAATGACTCCGGTGGAGACGGGCTCAGCATTATTCGGCACTCAAGGTCATACCAGCGTCAGCCGCGGACTTGCCGAATTCCGGGGTCGGCGGCCCGTTCTTATCAAAGGAGCTGACGAAACAATCTTCGCCCTACCCATCGAAGGCCTCGACACACAAAGGCTGGCCGAATTCCGGGCTCTGTGTGCCCCTTCTGTGCCCCACCTTATTGTGACTGCGCGGCGCGCACTGGCGCTCGGGCTTGATGCTGCGGAACCAATGGCTTTGCGTATCTCCCCGGCCGACGACGCAAAGACAATTCTTGCCTTCGTGACGAACGCCACAAGTGATGGCGTTCCCGAAGCCAGTCCGGCCGGTCGCGCGGCAGCTGCGGCGATCCAACTCGTCAAATTGGTGCAGAGCTTGCCAGCAGTGCTGGCCGCCGACGTTGCACCGGACCCCATTTCGTGTGGGCCGTCCGTCATCACAGTCGATGCAGCCGCGGTGGCGCGATTTGCCGACGACGCAATCCAGTCACTCAGGATCGCGAGCGAAGCGTCGGTGCCGCTCAGTTACGACACACACGCACGCTTTGTCGTGTTCCAGGACGAGATCGGCGACAGCTCAGTTGCCATTATTGTCGGCGAGCCCGATTTCACCAAACCCGTCCCGGTGCGGCTGCATTCAGCCTGCTTGACCGGCGATGTATTCGGCTCCAGACGCTGTGACTGCGGCGACCAGCTTCGCCTTGCGCTCGCGCGCCTCAAGGATTTTGGTGGCGGCATTATCCTTTATCTGGCGCAGGAGGGCCGTGGCCTTGGCCTCGCTAACAAGATGCGCACATATCAATTGCAGGACCATGGCTTCGATACCATCGATGCCAACACGATGCTCGGCTTTGATGACGATGAGCGCGATTATGGCATTGCAGCACGCATGCTCCAGATGCTCAACTGTACGCGCATCGTGCTGCTCACCAACAACCCGGCCAAACTCGAGGGCCTCGCCAGGGCCGGCATTGAAATCAGCAGTCGGATGTCGCTTGAAACGCCGATCAATGCGGACAACCGCCGCTACATGACCGCCAAGGCAGCGCGCGCCGGACACCGTCTCGACCATCTTTTTTCGTCGCTCGGCGAATCGTCTTAGCCGCGGCGATTTGGCCACACTGGCAACATGCGGTGGCGCTGGTATCGTCATGCAAGTGCCGCACTCTAGCCGCGGCCGAAGGTGGTAACGGCCATGGCGGGTAACGTGCCAAGCCGATTGATCGGCGAACTCACTTTTCAGGAGGTCTCGCAGCGCCTCCGGCCGACTTCGATCCTTTGTTTGCCGATTGGCTCGATCGAGCAGCATGGCCCGCATCTGCCACTTAATACCGATGCCGTGCTGGCGGAAGAATTCACTCGCCGCATCATCATCCGATGGAGCACGACATATGATTTGTGGCAGCTGCCGACGCTGACAGTGAGCCTTGCTCGCGAGCACGAGTGGGCGCCCGGGACGCTGTCGCTATCGATACAAGGAATGACTGCTCTTGTACGCGACCTCGGACGCGAGATCGCGCGCGGTTTTCCGACGCACAATCTCGCCATCATCAATGGTCATGGCGGAAACCGGGGAATTCTGGAAGCATTGACGCAAGATTTGCGCGCGGACTTCGACCTCAATGTTTGTGTGCTGCACCCCGCTGCGTGGGCAGAAGCGAGCAACACGACCGTTCCCGAGATCCACGGGGGGAAAAACGAGACATCCATGATGCTTGCGATTGCGCCGCACCTGGTGCGCCGCGATCAGATCCCCCAAAAGATCAATCTCGTCGCTGATGCAGTGCGGACGACTGTCCTCGACCAAGCCGTAACGTGGCCTTGGACGTCGAGTGAGGCGCTTATCGCTGATGTGGGCGTTATTGGCGACCCAAAGACCGCTTCAGCTCAACTGGGAGAACAGCTGCTCGACCAGGTGGCGAAAAATGCCGGCAGCGTTTTCAAGCAGCTTTTGGATCGCCAACACCTTGAGCGTTAGAGAAAACGTAAAGGTGACGCCGTGGCCCACCGCGGGCGCCGGCGCCAACATGTTGCGTGCCCTAGTGATTGCCGCCGGGCTCTCCTGGTCACTGGTATTTATCGTCGTAGCGCTAGAGTATGAGCTGCAACTCTACGCCGACGGTGCAATGTTTTCCTATGCGGTCGCGGCTCAGGACGTCTGGGCGTTCCATTGGCACAATATTTCGGGCCGGTTGACGGTCTTTTTCCTTAGCCTGTGGCCGGCTGAACTTTATGTCGGCCTGACTGGAAGCCCCTGGGGCGGCATCGTCGTCTACGGTCTTCTGTTCTACGTTTCGCCGCTTATTGGGTTGGTCGCAACCTTCGTCGCTGACCGCTCCAGGGGCCGCACTATTTTTGCATATGCTTGTTTCTCAACCGCCCTGCTCTGCCCGCTCGTATTCGGGTTTCCGACCGAGATATGGATGGCGCATGCGCTTTTTTGGCCGACACTCGCCGTAGCCCATTATGCACAGCGCGGTGTCGTCGGGGCGGTCGTTATATTCGCCATGCTCGTTGCGCTGATGTTTACGCATGAGGGCGCGCTGGTGCTGGCATTGACCATAGTGGCTACGCTTGCACTGCGCGGCCTGCGCAATGCCCCATTCATGCGTGGCGCTAGCGCCTTTATTGCAGCTTTGACGGTTTGGACCGCGGTAAAACTGCTGCTGCCGCCTGACAAATACTTTGCCGGCGTCCTAATCAGAGCTGCGCTGCACTTCTTCGATCTCGCTATTTTCGAAGTAAATCTTTTCCTTCTGCTGTTGGCTGCACTTGCCAGTTATGGCTTCGTCTTCGTCGGCCTGTCGCGGTTTGCGCCACACAAAGCGTATCTCTGCGCCGCCGCGGTCGTGATCGCTCTACTTGCCGTTTATTGGATATCATTTGATCACTCGATCCACGCAAACAACAGATACTACATGCGCACTGCACTAGTTACCGTTACGCCGGCACTCGGCGCACTGGCGGTATCATACGCGTTGCGTGCCGACGGAGTGACTCTTTGTATCCCGAGGCTGGAGCGTACTTTGACGGCCCTGACAAGCGGGATCGCTATACAAATGTTTGCCGGCGCGTTTATTCTTGTGACGTTGGTATACGCTGTCGAAACTGCAAAATTCATCTCTGGCTGGACAAACTACAAGGCTGCGGTGAAAGCACTAGCGATCGGTACGGCATCCGACCCGTCACTTGGTGATTCGCATTTCGTCTCGTCAGATCGCATCGGTGCGCACTTGAACCGCCTGTCCTGGTTTTCAACAACACAATATCTCTCCATCATCGTCGCCGACTTTGCTCCAAGTCGCTTCGTCATCGATCCAGCGAGCAACTATTTTTGGCTGTCTTGTATAACGGCAACTTCAAACAGCAACGCAGCACGGCTAATTCCGATAGCAAGCCGTAACTTTGTACAAATCTATTCATGTTTGCATCGCTAATCGCCGATGGGTGCCATCCACGCTTGAAAGTAAATTAAAATGGTATGCACCTTGCAGTAAATCTTGCAGCTACAATTATAAATACAAGATCCTCCGGATTCAGAATGGCAAACGCGTTTTGCTGTCGCCTCCTGGCGGAGCATTCACGACAGATAGCTTCAACACTCTGCGTCGGGCGCTAGTCGCCTTTGCCCGGATTTGGCGAGAAATATTTAAACTTATCCGGCTTGCCTTCCCATTCTTTTGAATCTGCGGGCGGATCACGTTTCACCGTTATATTGGGCCAAGTTTTTGCATAGTCAGCGTTGAGCTTGAGCCACTTCTCGGCCCCGGCCTCGGTGTCAGGCTTGATTGCCTCCACCGGACATTCCGGCTCACACACCCCACAATCGATGCATTCGTCGGGATGAATGACGAGCATGTTTTCGCCCTCGTAGAAACAATCAACGGGGCACACCTCCACGCAATCCATCAGCTTGCACTTGATGCAGCTTTCATTGACGATATACGTCAATTTTCATCCCTCCTTCGGGAGAAGCCTTATCGGGTTCCACCAGCGCGGCATGTTATCATTGATGTTTGTACGAGGCCACCGCGCCACTCAGCAGCAACCGACCGTCCGGGGCATCGTTTTACCCGTCCGTTGGCTGTGGACCGTGATAGCCATCAGCGATAATGATGTCAGCCACAGCACTGCCCTTACGGATGGCAATTGCTTTGGCGTACTCGGGTGAGTGATAGCACTCAAGTGCAGTTGCATAGTCCTTGAATTCGATGACCACAATGCGTGTTCGTCCAGCACCTTCAACCACCTCAGACTTGCCTCCGCGTATGATGAATCGAGCACCATACTTGCGGAATGCATTGCGGTTTTCAGCAAGGTACAGTTTGTAACTCTCGGGGTTGCTCACATCGACCGATACGATCCAATATCCCTTTGCCATTACAGTCCTTTCAGCTGATCTACTTTGCGCATTCTGTTAGAAACCGCAACCTCCCGCCCGCAGTCGCCAAACATCCACGGTTCAGGATTTCCTATCGGCTCGTTGCGATTGAGAGCTAATATTCCTTTTATGAGTCGCACTAGCGAGCAGACGAACCACCACGTTCTTATCTGGAAAATGTAATGGCTTTTGATTTCGGAACTGGCTGAGTGCGCTTGCAGGTGTGCACTTATAACGCCGATGATTGCGGTGATACCTGTGACATAGCCAATAAAATACAAAATGTAGACGACAAACGCTAAGCCGCGATCATCGATGATCGGATTCTTACCTTTGTTCGAAGTTTCTATGCTCATTACACCTACTCGCCGCGCCGTCGGAAGCGGCTCTACTTAACCGCGGCCCTTGAGCTCGATACTGGAGGGAAGATGGATCACAAATTCAGTTCCAGGCTCGAGTCGGCTGATTTCGAGGGTGCCGCCAAGCTCGCGGACAGTTGAGGCGATGATCTTCATCCCCAATGACGAAGTTGTTTCTATCTGAAAATTGTCCGGAAGCCCTCGTCCACTATCGGAAAATCGCAATTCAATACTACCGTCGTCCTTATGCTTCAAAGTGACCTTAATGGAGCCCGATACGCCATCCGAATAAGCATGCTTAAGCGCATTTGTTATAAGTTCATGTGTCAACATGCCAAGTGAGATCGCGTGCACTCCTGAAAGCCGAAGTGGCTCGGTCTCGACCTCAATGGAGACTTTGTCGGTTCCGATATATGCAGCCTCGCTTGTATTGCAAATCGCGTTTAAGAAGTCGCTGAATTCGACGTATTCCAATGTATGAGCCTGATAAAGATTACGATAAACAGTTCCCATTGCGATAATGCGGTTGCGTGCGACTGCAAGATGTTCTTTCGCCGCAGGATCGACAACATACCGCCTTTGAATCTCTAACAAGCTCGAAAGTATATTAAGGCTGTTCATCACGCGATGTTGAAGCTCACGTAAGAGAAGATCTTTCTGCTTAAGAAGTTCATTGATCCTATCCGACATTCGGGATAGTGCCGCGCTCAGCTGTCCAAATTCGGTCGAAAATCTTAGTTTTGGAAACTGCGCCGATATATCGCCTGCCTCCCTTCTGCGGGCGCTCTTGATGATCGCTCGGATCGGACGATTGATCATAATGTAAGTAGCCAGCCATACGCCAATCACAGCAAGCACTATGACGACTAGATTAAATGCGATGCCGCGTACGTTAATAATAGAGCTCTCGGCCAACGCCGAATCGCGATCAATTGCAACTGCCGTGAATAGACCTTCAGACGCATCACTTGGGGGAGCAAATCCGATTATCTCTGCGCGACCATTTGGACCTTTGATATCGATCGTTCCGGAAGGTGCGTATGCAATCTTAGGAAAGATCGTTTTGAAAATGGCCCCAACATTTTCAAAGTTATTTGGTGGAATCGTAAGCACCAACGACCCCTCGCGATCCAGAACGATGAGTCGATGCCACGATCGCCATGGATACGCTGGAAGAATTTCGGCTAGTTTTTCCGGGTTCAATATAAGGACGATTACTCCCCTTATCGAACCGTCAGCATCCTTATATGGCATGGATAAATGAATTGACCTAGAATGCGTTACGCGACCTTGAGTGATTGTTCCAACGGTGAGCCTGCCGGTTTTCAGCGGTTCATAAAAGTAAATGCGATCCCTAACGTCGAGTGTTGGTGGAATCGGAATGGTCGAACAGTGAAACTTGCCGTCGGCATCGATGACTGCGGCTTGACGATAAATTGGAGTGTCTGCAATTACTGATTTGAAATATGCCGTACACTCCTCTTCACGATCAGAGATATTTGGATATTTAGCCATTGCCGTCATTAGTTGACGGCTATTATCAATTATTTGCTCAAATTCGGCAGATATAAACTGTGCCGCCGAAAGCGCCGTAGTATTTGCTTGGTCTTCAAGAAATATTCTCCAACGTGCCGCATTATATGCTGACAGCAGTAACGACGGCACCAAGGCGATCGCGACAAGTACGGAGAGCCGACGACGAAGACTCATTGAAACACCTTCAGCCAGGCAAATCTCATCATACAAAAATGTAACTTTTTTGGAAGGTTTGCGCGCCGTTTGCTACCGATTGCTCTGTCGATTGGCTCTGGTCCGTTGATGAGTTTCGCAGGTATCGGCGCGCTGCTGGCGCTTCTTTGATCTGGTTAGCTGGAGGATGATGAAATGATCGCATCATCTTTGAGGTTTGGCCAAAGGCGGACCGCAAACAAGACTATCTAAATATTGCTGCGGAACTAAAACCGCTGCTCGAAAAAATCGATGGCTTTATTTCAATCGAACGCTTTGAAAGCCTCTACGAGCCGGGCAAAATTTTGTCGCTTTCATTTTTCCGCGATGAGGCGGCGGTACAAGCCTGGCATACCACAAGCGAACACCGTGTTGCGCAGGCGAAAGGGCGTGGGAAAATTTTTCCAATTATCGGTTGCGCGTTGCAGGAGTAATTAGAGACTATGGGCCGCGCGACCGTGCACAGGCCCCAGCGACAGTCTCAAAGTCCATGGTACATAATGCTTTGATGCGGTAAGCATCGCGAAAGATCTCCG
The DNA here is from genome assembly GCA_049802775.1 of Pseudolabrys sp. Lineage (GTDB taxonomy): Bacteria > Pseudomonadota > Alphaproteobacteria > Rhizobiales > Xanthobacteraceae > Pseudolabrys. The sequence goes on from JBARNC010000509.1 coordinate 38,026, forward strand.
CGTCCGATGAACGACACATTTGGCAGCCGGCTGCTCTCTGGCACATAATCAACAAATGAGCGCCAGAACTGCCATGGCAGAGCCCTTGCAGGCGGAATGCGACGTACTGGTCATAGGTTCCGGCGCGGCCGGCATGTACGCTGCGATTGAGGCGGCACGCTCAGGCTGCCAGGTAATGCTCGTCGACCGCAGCCTAATCGGCCGCGGCGGCGCAACCGTGATGGCGCAGATGACGGTCGCGGTAGCGCTTGGGTCGCAGGCGCCGGACCACTGGTCGCACCATTATCACGACACGCTTACAGCCGGACGCGGCCTATGCAACGAGAGCCTAGCCCGATTGCTTTGCGAGGAAGGCCCCAAGTGCATTCAAGAGATAGACGCTTGGGGCGTCGGCTGGGCCCGCAAGGACGGGCACATAGCGGCAGCCCTCGCGCCGGGCCATGACCGAGCGCGCTGTGTTTATGTCGATTTCCTCAATACCGGGCCTGCCGTCTCGAAGACCTTGCGTAGTGTGGTGAACAAGACCGCAGGTATCAAGCGTTCGGGTGACCTTTGCGTTGTCGATCTTACGAAGCATGACGGTAGTGTGACGGGTGCTGTGGCCTGGCACGTCGGATCGGGGGCACCGGGTGTGATTTCGGCCAAGGTGACGATAGTCGCAACCGGCGGGCTGACTAGGCTTTACCGCCGCAACAGTGGATCCGCCAACATGGGCGGCGATGGTTATGCCATATGTCTGCGTGCTGGTGCGCCACTGATCGACATGGAATTCGTACAGTTCTTCCCGATCGGCCATCTTGCACCGCGTCTGATCGGGATGGACCCGATTATGTGGGATCCGTTCCGCTACAAACTCGGTGGAAGACTGCTCAATAGTCGCATGGAGGAGTTCACGCAAAACTACGGTGTGCCGGAAGATGGCAAATACGTAATTACGCGCGACGTCGGAACATATGCGATCTTGAAAGAAGTCGAAGCCGGCCGTGGCTCGCCACACGGCGGCGCGTATCTTAGCTTCCAGCATTGCTCGGAAACCGCTTTGCGCGAGGCGTTCGGACCGGTGATCGATCGCCTCGCAAAAAATAATATCGATCTTACGAAAATGCCGATCGAGGTAGCACCGATCGCGCACTACCACATGGGCGGCGTTGCGACCAACGCGCGTATGAAAACAGAGGTGCCTGGCCTCTTAGTGGCGGGCGAAGCGGTCGGAGGCGCTAATGGCGCCAATCGGCTTTCCGGCAATGCCATTACGGAAGCCCTCGTTTTTGGGCGGCAGGCGGGCCGTACCGCGGCTGCGCGTGCGAAGGGAATAAGGGTATCCTCCCCTGCTGATGGTCGCGAGACGCTCGACCCTGTTGCGCGGCGAAGGACGCCAAGACGCGCCTAATACTGCCGAGATGCTGGAGACACTCCAGGGGCTCATGGCCGACAATGTCGGGGCGTTGCGCACGCAAACCACTCTGGAGCGCGCGCTTTCGCGTATCGACCAGCTTGATGCCGCACTCGGTACGCGGCCGTCTGGTAGGGCCACGCCATTCGACCTGACGCGGCTTGATTGGCTCGATCTTCGCAACATGCTCTTGGTCGCGCGCGTGGTGGCGCAGGCTGCACTGCTACGCACCGAAAGCCGCGGTGCGCACCAGCGCGAGGACTTACCCGGCATGCTCCCGGAATGGCGTGTCAACCAGGTTGCCTGTCTGAAGGACGGCCAGATCGAAATCGCGCGGATGCCGGCCGCGCCCATTGAAGTTGCCGCGCAATGAGCGAGATAGCGACGCTGAAAATCTGGCGGGGGTCTGACAAAACCGCGAGCAGATTCGAGAGCTACAAGGTTCCATTCGAGTCGGGCCAGTCGGTGCTCGACGGTTTGCGCTGGATCCGCGTGCACAAGGATCCAACGCTGGCCTTTCGTTTCTCATGCATCAGCGCCAATGCCTGCAAGGAATGCATGATGGAGATCGATGGCCAGATCACTTACGCCTGCACTACGCGGCTTGAACCTCGTGTGATGACAGTCGAACCACTCGACAAAAAAGCGCTGGTACGCGACCTAGTTACCGAGATCGCCCCGCCGCAGGAAAGGCTACGTCTGAAGTAATAAGTAGTATATGACGGCCCCGAGTCGGCCGCGCCTCACATGAGATCGCGCGCAAATTCGCGCTTTTTGCTATATTCGGCAGCGGAAAGGGCCACGCCATGATTTTCCGTCAACTTTTTGATCAAGTCTCCGGAACCTACTCGTACTTGCTCGCCAGCCGGCCGGGCGGCGAAGCGCTGATCATCGATCCGGTGTTGGAGAAAGTCGATCGCTATCTCCAGTTGGTGAAGGAACTGGATCTCAAGCTGGTTAAAGCGGTCGATACTCACTTGCACGCTGATCACATTACCGGGCTTGGTGCATTGCGTGACCGCACCCATTGCATCACTGTCATGGGCGAACAGACCAAAGCCGACGTCGTGTCGATGCGGCTCGCTGAAGGCGACCAGCTCACCATCGAAGGCGTGAGCCTCGACGTCCTCTACACGCCTGGCCACACCGACGATTCCTATTCCTTCGTAATGGGCGACCGCGTCTTCACCGGCGACACTTTGTTAATCCGCGGCACTGGCCGCACCGATTTCCAGAACGGCGATGCGCGCCTGCAATACGAGTCTCTCTTTGGCAAGTTGCTTCGGTTGCCGGAGGAGACATTGGTCTTCCCGGCACATGACTACAAGGGCGAAACGGTGAGCACAATCGGTGAGGAGAAGCGCTTCAATCCACGTCTGAGGGTGAAGTCGGTGGAGGAATACGTCGAGTTGATGAATAATTTGAAACTGCCCAACCCAAAGATGATGGATGTCGCCGTACCCGCCAATATGCACGTTGGGCTGCACCAGGAGGAAATTGCCAAGCGCGGTTGGGCGCTCAGCGTGGATCAGGCTAAAGCGCTTATCGGCGCTCCTGGCATTGCGCTAATTGATCTGCGCGAACAAAGCGAGCGCGACAAGCATGGCGTCATTCCGGGCTCGCTCCACCTGCCCTATCCCGATTTACCGGAAAACATTTCGCGTGGCGGCGTGCTGCATGAGTTAGCTGCCGCGACGAACAAACGGCTCGTATTCTATTGTGCCTTCGGTGAGCGTTCAGCAATGGCCGTGCAGGCAGCGCAAGACGCAGGCATGACCGCCGCCTGCCACATCGAGGGCGGCCTCGACGCCTGGAAGAGAGCGGGCGGGCCGCTAGCGCGCTGATTGAGGCTTTGTGCCCAAAAGCACCCGCTTGCGGACAAATCCGAAAGGAGCATATTTGCTTTATGGCCAATATTTTAGAAAATATCCCTGTGGACCAAGAAGAACCAAGACTGATCATCCGAAAGGCACCACATGCCGCGGTTTGGTCCGTCTGGGCCGTACTTGAAGGCACGCCATCAGAAGAAATCTTTGAGGGGGCTTCCGAAGAAGAGGCGTCAAACTGGATAAATACCAGCGGCCAAGCTTGGCTTGAAGAACGCAGGCGAAAACGCAAGGCCTGACCCACCGTAACGCCTCCGCAATTTTGCTCGGGTGCATCAAACGCACGGCTTCTGCTATCATTAAATTATGACGATGGAGATTGCAGGATCCCGACGGCGTTCGCCATGGCAGGGTGCTTTGCGGGTACTCATCGTCGTCGCCATCGTCTTCTTGATCTGCCTTATTCTACTTGGGCTCATCAGTAGCTTCTTAGTTGATTGGCTGTGGTTTTCCACGATCGGCTATTTGGACGTTTTCTGGACGACCATCGTCGCCGAAGCCGAGGTATTCATCGCCGTCTTCATTGCCACCACCATCATTCTTTGGGCGAATGGATCATTCGCGTTCCGCTTTGCCCAGTCCCGACGAAAGCAGCGTGCCGCCGAGTTCGATTGGAAATCCACGGGCGTTGTGACCTTGCCCGACTTGTTTGAATTCGCGCGGCATCGGCTGCCATGGTCTACCGTAATCATCTGTGGCGCTTGTCTCCTCGCCGCGCTTGTTGCCTGGGGAGAAGCTGACAACTGGCGCCTCTTCCTGCGATTCCTCTATCAGGTTCCCTATGGGGCGAGCGATCCGCTCTATAACAAGGATATCGGCTTCTACCTCTTTACGCTGCCCGCCTATGTCGCAATTAAAAAGTGGATGTTTCTTACGCTTTTCCTGAGCGCGCTCTTCGCCGGAGCAATTTATTGGGTACACGGCGACATCCAGTACGATGTCCAGCACCGGTCGATGTCGTCGGCAGCAATCGCTCACGGCTCGGTGCTGCTCGGACTCTTTTTCGCAGTGAAGGCTTGGTCCTACGGTCTCGACCGCTATCTGTTGCTTTACGGCGACAACGGTGTGGTGGTCGGCGCGAGTTACACCGACATCCATGTGGAGTTGCCCATTCTCTGGGTGCTGGTTGGTCTTTCGATCATTGCTGCATTAGCCGCGTGGGTGAACGTCAAGATGCGCACCTTCCGAATTCCCGTGGCAGCAGCAGTACTCGTATTCGCCGGATCCTTCATGTTGTCCGGCGTGATTCCAGGGTTATTCAAGCGCGTATTCGTCAAACCTAGTGAGCTGCAACTGGAGAAGCCCTATATCCAAAGCAACATCACGCTGACGCAGCTGGCTTACAATCTCCACCAGATCACAGCAAAACCGTTCCCTGCCGAACAGGACCTTACCTTCAAGGCACTCGAGACCAACAAGGCAACCGTCGACAACATACGGCTGTGGGACTGGCAGCCGCTGATGGATGCCTACGTGCAACTGCAAGAGATCCGCACTTATTACAAATTCCATGACGTGGACGTCGACCGCTATTGGCTGGACGGGGCATACCAAAGTGTGATGCTTACGGCTCGCGAACTTAAACCTTCACTGCTGCCGCCGAACGCACAAACGTGGGTCAACAGTCACGTGCTTTTCACCCACGGCAATGGCGTAGTCATGAGCCCAGTCACCCGCAAGACGCCGGATGGGCTACCAGTGTTTTATCTTCGCGATATTCCGCCGGTTTCGACTGGTGGCCCCAAGATTCGCGAGCCGCGCATCTATTTTGGGGAAGAAACCAATAGCTACGTCATCGTCAAAGGGAGCACACCGGAATTCGACTACCCGAAGGGGAAAGACAATATCTACGCGGCCTATGATGGCACTGGTGGCATTTCGATCGGCACGTTCCTGCGGAAAAACCTCTTTGCCTGGTACTTTAGTGATATAAATTTGCTGCTGTCGAGCTACATCACCAGCGACAGTCGGATTATGATTCGCCGTGACATCCGGGAACGGGTGCACACGATTGCCCCATTCCTCCGCCTCGACCACGATCCGTATTTGGTAATTAGTGGCGGGAAGCTTTTCTGGATACAGGATGCCTATACAACGAGCGCCTATTTTCCATATGCACAGCCGGTGCAAAGACTTGATCTCAATTACATTCGCAATTCAGTGAAGGTCGTCATTGATGCCTACAACGGGTCCGTCGACTTTTATCTGATGGACGTCGTTGACCCGATCGCCATGACATACCAGCGAATTTTCCCGAGCCTGTTCAGGCCGTTCGCAGACATGCCGCCGGACTTGCAGACGCACATTCGCTATCCCGAGGACCTCTTCCGGATTCAGGCGCAGATCTATCAGGCCTACCACATGGAGGCCGCTGACGTTTTCTATAATCGGGAGGATCTCTGGCAATTCCCACGTGAGCCAGACGGCGGCGGCGGTACAACCCTAATGGCCCCTTACTACATCGTCATGCGGCTGCCGGGGGAGACGCAGGCCGAGTTCTTCCTCATGCTCCCCATGGTGCCGAGCCGCCGCGACAACATGATCGCATGGCTGGCTGCGCGCTGCGATCCACCCGACTACGGCAAGCTGATCGTCTATGAGTTTCCCAAAGATAAGCTCGTCTACGGTCCGTTCCAGATTGAAGCGCTGATCAATCAGAATACGGAAATTTCGCAACAACTCACATTGTGGAACCAAATGGGTTCACGGGTGATCCGCGGGAATTTGCTTGTGATCCCAATCGAGAACTCGATTCTCTATGTATCGCCGCTCTATTTGCGGGCGGCAGAGGGACAATTACCGGAACTCAAGCGCGTGATCGCAGCCTATGGCGATCACGTCGTCATGAAGGAGACGCTCGCCGACGCATTGTCCACCCTCTTCGAGACCGGCGCCGCCCCAAGGGCTCCAAGTGCTTCAATGGGCTCGCCGTCCACGGCCCCCGCCGCACCGGGCAAGGCACGCGAAGCCCTTGATCACTACAATCAAGCAATCGAGCGATTAAAATCCGGAGACTGGGTGGGGTTCGGCGCGCAACTCGACGTGCTGCGCGGGCTTTTGGAAGACTTGAGCCGGCAATCGATCGGCCGTTAGCACCAGATAGTTTATCGAGCGCGCTCTCTCCTAAAAGTGTCTCGCCCGCTGTGCAATCGGACGATGAGCTCAGCAAGCAGAGCCACCGTCAAAAGCTCAAGCGGCATGCGTCACTGGCTCAATCAGTGATGGCACCTCTCATCTGCTGGTCCTTCAGTAGCTCGATGTTCAAGTACCTTTTGGTCGACTGGTTAACAAGCGCTTAATGAAGCGGATTTACCTCAATCCAACCTACGGACTGTCCACGCATCACTCGCACGCGAGCCGCACCATCGTGGTCGGGTAGTCGCGGAGCTTGATCGATCCGGCCATGTTCCTACGAACGCTTATCGGGCGCGGTGGGCTTCTTAGACTGAACGCACGCTTCCTCAATAATAAGCTTCAGAGCTTCGCTATTCGTATTGCGTCGGTGCTGCTCGATTGCCACCATACAAAGCTGTTTAGAGATCAAAGTATTTCTGGTTTTTAAGGTTTCTATTTCCGAGCGACTGCGTTCGATCTCTTTCCGCAATTCGTCAATACATCGACTTAGCGCGTCCTGGTCGCCTTGCGGAACATGATCGCAGGACGAAGCGGCAGATGTTGAGAATGGCCACAACTGGATCACGAGAGCTATCACGGCGAACGATGTCTTTTTCATACTGTTTAGTCTTTGATCCTCGTCGACAATCCGTCGATTCTCGACACTTGAAACTGCGCACCTAGTCGCGATTGAGATTGGCTTCGTTTCGCAAAATCTACGGTTTCGCACACCCGAGCCGAGGCTCGCACCATTTGGGAGACGGGGATTTAATCAATAATCAAAAAACAACCCCATGCAAAGTAGTTGACCGAAAAACACCCGTAAAAAGTAGCTAATTCGTACATGCCGACTCTGGCATCGACCATGGCCCGGCGCATCCGGCATGGCGGCGACATCAAGGTCGTCATAGAGTTGGACGATTGAGGAACTAATTATGGCGTCCCGCATCGAAGACTATGCGTTGATCGGCGATCTCGGCACGGCTGCGCTAGTGGGTCGAGACGGTTCGATCGACTGGCTGTGCTGGCCGCGTTTCGATTCTGATGCCTGCTTTGCCGCCTTGCTCGGCACTCCGGAGCATGGCCGCTGGATGGTAGCGCCGCGCGATGATGTAATGCGCGTCACGCGCCGCTATCGCGAGAACACGCTCATCTTGGAGACGCGCTTCGAGACTGCCGATGGCACGGCGATATTGACCGACTTTATGCCGCCGCGAGAGAGCAACTCGCATCTGATCCGTATCGTGACCGGAGAGCGAGGCGCGGTCGCATTCCACAGCGAATTTGTCTTGCGCTTCGGCTACGGTGCAATCGTGCCATGGGTGACACGCGTCGACGATAGAACTTTGCGCGGAGTTGCCGGACCCGACATGGCGGTGCTGCGTTCCCCGGCAAGAATGCGTGGCGAAAATTTCAAGACCGTTGGCAACTTCGAGGTGACCGCGGGCGAGTCGTTACCGATGGTGCTCTCCTTTGCGCGGTCGCACGAGCCGCCGCCTGCGCCCGTCGATCCGCTTGAGCGGTTGCGTGCGACCGAGGACTATTGGAAAGCTTGGGCTGGCGGGAACAAGATCGAGTGTCCCTGGAAAGGAATGGTCACGCGTTCGCTCATCACGCTGAAGGCGCTTACCTACGCACCGACCGGCGGTTTGGTGGCGGCACCCACCACCTCCCTTCCTGAGTGCATCGGCGGGCCGCGCAACTGGGATTATCGCTTCTGCTGGCTGCGCGACGCCACGCTGACATTACTTGCACTGATGAATGCCGGTTATTACGAGGAAGCAAAGATGTGGCGGGACTGGTTGTTGCGTGCAGCCGCTGGCAGCCCGCGTCAGATCCAGATTATGTACGGGCTGCGTGGCGAGCGGAGGCTCACCGAATGGCAAGTGCCGTGGCTGCCAGGCTATGGAAACTCGCAGCCGGTGCGCATCGGCAATGCCGCGCACAATCAGCGCCAGCTCGACATATTCGGTGAAGTGATGGACGCCCTGCACCAGGCGCGTCAGGGTGGGCTAGGCGCCAATGAGGCGGGCTGGACGCTACAACGCGAATTACTCGCGCACCTAGAGACGATCTGGCGCGAACGCGACGACGGCGTCTGGGAAGTCCGCAGCGGACCGGAGCATTTCACCTATTCCAAAGCTATGGCCTGGCTCGCCTACGACCGTGCTGTCAGGAGCGCTGAAGCTTTCGGGCTGCCGGGACCGGTTGACCACTGGCGCTCGGTGCGCGCCGCCATCCACCGCGACATCTGTGAGCGCGGCTTCAACGCGGAGCTCGGTAGCTTCGTGCGAGCGTACGGCGGCAAGGAACTCGACGCCAGCCTGCTTCTGCTGCCAGCAATCGGATTTCTTCCGCCGCACGACGTGCGCATCCGCGGCACGGTCGCGACGATCGAGCGTGGGCTTTTACGCGACGGATTTGTTTTGCGCTATGATACCGGGCTTTCTGACGACGGCTTGCCGGCGGGCGAGGGTTTGTTCATCGCTTGCAGCTTCTGGCTCGCCGACGCTTATCTGATGCTCGGTCGCCGTCACGAGGCGGTGGCGCTGTTTGAGCGGCTGTTATCGCTGTGTAACGATGTTGGACTGCTGAGCGAGGAGTATGAGCCACGCACCCATCGGCTGGTCGGCAATTTTCCGCAAGCCTTTTCACACCTTGCGCTGGTTAACACCGCGAGCAATCTTTCGCATCATCGCAAGCCAGCCGAGCAGCGCTCCGAGCACAGCGTCGTTCACACATCCGTGCGCGCTACTGTTTGAGGCAGCCATCAGGCCTTGTCCTATTAAGCTCCGCTTTGGGCTACCAGTTAGACTATAAATGCCAAGAGCGACGTCGCGGATAAGCTCCGCTAGCAAATCTCACGATAACTAGCAGCAGCACGGCCCCGATTGTTGCGACGATTATCGCTGATACGATACCGTTAGCGATATGGACCCCCAATTGCGGCATCAACCAACTGCCGATCAGGGCGCCGACGATGCCAATGGCCATGTCGCCGATCAGGCCAAACCCACCACCAGTGACAATTTTACCAGCGAGCCAGCCGGCAACGAGGCCGACTAAGAGAATGAGTTCCCTTGCATAACCCATACAGATCGTCGGAGCGCAACTCTTATGCCTAACAATCTCGATAGGAAGGGATTGGTTCTATCCGACCACCGGGCGGGCCCCAGATTTGTCTCAGGCTCGATGTCCGCATTGAGTCAAAAGGGCAATAGCAGACAGAACGGTTGTAGGCACACCGACATCCGGTGCAGGATCTACAATATCTGAATCAGGGACTGCAAATGTTCCTTGCGTGGGAGGCGGGCCATGAGTAGCGGCACCGACATTTCGGCCCTTTACCGCGAGTTCACGAACGCATTGACGGAGGTGCTTGCCGAAAATGCCGTTGGACCGGCACGCCGTGGCCGGCTCGCTCGAGCTCGCGCCGCCGTCAAGAAGCACCCAGACTACAGCGAGCACGCATATTTTTTAGCGGTGGAAACCGCCTTCACACAGTGGGAGGATATGCAAAATGCCGGTCGGTAGGGCGCTAACCCACCCTAGATCGGAACGCTCAGACCAAATCACCGCTGCCCGATGCCAGTCTGTTCGGGTGATCGTATCATTGCTAGCGGCTGTGATTGCTTGGCCGGTGCAAGCTGCAACGCCACTCGACGGGCTGATCGAGCCCAAGAAGAACAATAGCGCCTGCTTTCGACGCATATATGATGCCGCGCATCTGCGCCGGCACTCAAAGCAGACGACCACGGCCATGACGGTCTGGTTGCGATACGAGGCGATGCGGGGCACATCCGATCTAGCGCTCGATTTCGGAATAGCAATCAACCTACGTGGCGATGCGCTGCCATTCTTCGCTCAAGGTGACTGCTACTGGGACGAGAAAGCTAACCGAAACGTAAGCGGCCGCCGCTTGATCAATACGCTGAATAAAGATCAGGCCACGGTTTGTATGATTTACGCGCGGCCAGACGTGTTCGACGTCCTTAGCGCCCAGGTGGGCGGTTATCTACTGCTCGACCGCGGCAAGGATCGAGACACGCTGATGGTTTATCTCGACGACAGCATGATCATGGTGAAGCGCGCCGACCGAAGCGAGCAACTTGATATCAAGTTTGGAACTGAGGACCGGGCGTTTCTGCTGCAGCGGACCGATCTCAAGAATTGTGCCGTGGTCGAAAATGCGGTGACCGAGCCTGAGCCCGGCGTTGCGCCAAGGCAGCGTTGACCCATCTGGGATCTGCTCGAGACTGAGCGACCACGCAAGCTGCTTCTACGGCTTGGTGCAGTTCTCGCTGCCACTGTCGAGATTGCCGTAGGATTTGCCGCCCGGACGGATGCACACGTACCAATCCTTCGCGCCGCCCGGCACGGTTTGCGTGCAGGTGACACTTTTAATGCTGTCCGGAGTGATGAAATTGCACGTGACTGTACACGCGGTTTGGTGCGCATAGGGATTGCTAACCTTCACGATCACCGTGCTCTTATCGGGCGAGAGCGTGCAGATGAACGCCGCCGCGCGATCCGCCCCTGCCAACAGGATAAACAGTACCGTCAGAATAATGGGACTCACGGGTGACTTGCCCAATTTGCGAAATGGCTCAACCCGTTCACCGCCCTACCCCTTCAGGATTATTTGGGCTTCTTCAGCCGTTGGTACTTGCGCAGGCGCACGCCCGGTCGCCTCCGCTTTCTCGGCAGGCGTGCTCTCTGTGGCGCTACGGCCGCACTTTGTACACGACGTCGTGCTCTCGCACGTGCCCGACTACCTTTAGGCCGAAATCGTCGTTCGGTCCCACTTCGGTCGCCAGCGCATGATTAACCTCGAGAGACTCAACCCTTTGGCTAAAATCGGTGGTGTGTCCGCGGATGTGGATCACATCGCCCACGCGCAGCGTACCGGACTCAAGCCGCAGGATCGCGACCGACAGGTGGCTGTAATAGTGGGTCACGACGCCGATACGCTCTCCCGGCGGCGCGGGTTGCGCGGGCAGGCTGGGCATCGGCGTGGCTGCTATCGGCTGTGCTGGCGGGCTCGCCGGCCTCGGTTTGCCCGCGGCATTCTTGCGTGATGCGCCTCGGACCAGTGCTTTTTTCGCCGGCTTTTTTCTAGCCGTAGCGGTCTTTTTGCGGGTGGTCGCCTTAGCGACCAGGGTTTTCTTGCGCTTTGGCTTGGTCTTGGTCTTGCCCTTGGCTTTCTTTCTTGTCGGCATTTACAGCCTCCCGTCGGGTTTGCCGAAGGAAAGAGGAGACTACCAGCCCCTCATCTTATATTTAGCTCCAGGCATTGAAGAAATGAAAGGGAGGACAACCATGTCAATCTCACGCCGTACGCTGATTGCCGCCCTTGGCCTTGCCCCGGGGGCAACGCTGCTGCCGCGTGCAGCCTTTGCTGCCTATCCCGACCGGCCGATCCGGCTGATCGTGCCGTTCGCTGCCGGCGGCAACGCCGACATCGTCGGGCGCTTGGTCGGCGAGCGAATTTCGAGTGGCCTCGGCCAACCGGTCGTGGTCGACAACCGCGGCGGCGCCGGCGGCAGCATTGGCGCCGAAGCCGTGGCGCGCTCGGCACCCGACGGCTACACGCTGC
>JBARNC010000510.1:0-2344 GCA_049802775.1 Pseudolabrys sp.
GTGCCATTAATTGGGCGGCGCAAACCGCACTACGCGACGTTATCGGTAAGACCGTCTTGTCTGACATGCTGGAAGGCCGGGAAAAGATCAGCACGGAATAGCAGAAGATCATCGACGAGCGCACAGAGCCGTGGGGCATCAACGTCATTTCAGTGGAGGTCAAGGACGTGTTGATTCCGCCCGCTTTAGAGGATGCCATGTCGATGCAGGCGCAGGCCGAACGCGAGCGTCAGGCCCGTGTCATCTTGGGCGATTCAGAGCGGCAGATTGCGGAGAAATTCGTCGAGGCTGCGAACACCTATGCCAGCAATCCGAACGCATTCCATTTGCGCGCGATGAACATGCTGTATGAGGGGCTCAAGCAGAATTCCACTATCGTCATTGTGCCTAGCACGGCGGTCGAAAGCATGCAGCTCGGCAGCATTGCCGGACTGACAGCGCTGACGATGGGGCTCGGCGAGAAAGCAGGCAGCAAACCGCCATCCGCCGGACCCGCGCCGCAAGCGTAATGTCCGGTCAGCCAATTAACGGCAAGGGCTAGTGCAAATCTTTGTATCCGTCACCGAATGCTTGCCCGGTCGCGCAGGTGCCAGCGCATTGTCGAATGCGTGCTTTTGACCGGGACCTGATCCGCCGAGGGCTTTATGCCCTGGAGTTGTGTCATGCTTAACCTGACACCGTTGGTTCCCGATGAGGATGTCACCTTTCATATCGTGCTGAATGACTTTGGCCATCTTGGCCGCGCCTATGTCGAGACTGACGAGGCCGAGGCTGACGAAGCGACCATCATCGACAACATCCTGAGTGACCAGTATTCGTGCCCGCTGCGGGTGGTCGCCTTCAACACCGCCGAAGGCTGGAGCCGCGATGTCACCGAGGACATTGCAGTTGCCTGATGAACCGTGTGTGCAGCGAACACCGCTCAATCGGAGATGTCGCGCAGGGGTTTTTGGAGCGGGCGCTCGGGGTGGATACGCCCACGGACGACTGAGCATTTGGCAGTGTACGGTCGCATCCACAGCGCGGTGCGCTGTGGCGGGCTGGTTGGTTTCTTTTTTCACTTGGTGATCGACGGCGGGCAATGTCCGCTTTCAGACAATAGCGGACAAAGCTGGATTTTGGCCCGGGATTGTTTGTCCGCTTTTGACCCATAGCGGGCATGCGGGCGTTTTGCGCGTGTTCCAATCCTTGGGTAGCGCGCGCGTGGCACACTACCCATCTTAGGGTCAAGATAGGCGTTAAGGCCGGAGCTGGAGGTGCCGATGGGGGCGGCGGCACAGAGGCAGGCCGTATGATCGATCCGCTCTACGCGCTGTCGGGGTTCATGGTTGGCATGCTGGTCGGCATGACAGGCGTGGGCGGTGGTTCGCTGATGACGCCGATCTTGATCCTGCTGTTCGGCATCCATCCGGCGACTGCGGTCGGTACCGACTTGCTCTACGCCGCGGCCACCAAGACCGGCGGCAGCCTGGTTCACGGTTTCGCCCGCAGCATCGACTGGCGAGTGGTGCGGCGGCTGGCGAGCGGCAGCATTCCGGCCACGGTGATCACGCTGGCGGTGCTGTCTCACTTCAACCTCAACGGCGACGCCGCGCGCGGCCTGATCACGCTGGTGCTCAGCATCGCGCTGTTCGCGACCGCGTTTGTGCTGGCGTTCGGCGGTCCGATCGTGGCGGCCTATCGCGCGCGCATCAGCGATCTCGATCCGAGGCGGACAGCCGTCACTACGGTGCTGGTCGGCTTGCTGCTCGGCGTGCTGGTTTCGATTTCTTCGGTCGGCGCCGGCGCCATCGGCGTGGTCATGCTGGTGTTGCTCTATCCGCATTTTCCGGTGGCCAAGATCGTCGGTTCCGACATTGCGCATGCAGTGCCGCTGACGCTGATCGCTGGTCTCGGTCACTGGACGATGGGCTCCGTCGATTGGCACATCATCGCCTCGCTGCTGGTCGGCTCGCTGCCGGGCATCTTCGTCGGCAGCTATTTCGCTATACACGTCCCTGAGCGAGCGCTGCGTCTAGTGCTGGCGACGACCTTGTTCGTGGTGGCGAGCCGCATCGCCTATGAGCACGCCACCGCCGCCTCGTCGATCCTGACCACTTTCACGCGCCGGGCGCCTCATTGAAGCATATAAAGTCGAAACGCTGCTCGCCATCATCCCTAGTCTGCTATTGGCACATAGCGGACAATCGCTGCACCTTTGTCTGCCTTTGGAGTAACAGCGGACAAAGCTGGATTTCGGCCCGCTGCGGTTTGTCCGCTAAGACCCAAAGCGGACATTCGAAATGCTCTCGGTAAATGTCCGATAGGATGTTTATCAACCGTGCACGATCACTTGGCCTTGAAG
>JBARNC010000511.1:0-5197 GCA_049802775.1 Pseudolabrys sp.
CGGCTGCCTTGACTGAAATCAGCCAGCCCTTTGGTTGCATATCCGGCCTCACGTGCGCTAGTGCGTCTAATTGCTAGTCGCGCTCTAATGCTCGCAGGATGTCAAAATAGAAGCGGTCCCGGTCGTAACAGTGCAGCGAGTGCTCGGCTGGGACTGCCACAAGGGGAGCAATCCTCCGCTCAGCCGATGTCAATAACGAATTGGCAACCTCTGGCTTTGATGTAGCTCAAGCCCACAAACTTTTATTTTGCAAAAATTTTGAAGTTTGGGTGTGAGGGTGCGCCGGGTCAGTCAATTGGTGAAACGTCCGAATAGCGCTAACCGTGAATGTAGTGTTCAAGTTCATCGATAAAGTATTGCTGTTTAGAAATTATAGCCTTGACCAAATCGCCGATGGAGATAATGCCAATCACTTTTTTGCCTTCGAGTACCGGTAGATGACGCACACGCTTCTCGGTCATCAGAGCCATACATAGCTCGACCGATTGTTCTGGCCGGACATGGATTACGTTTCTCTCCATGATATCCCTGACCGGCGTGGTGGGGGACGTTTTGCCTTTGAGAATGACATTCCGCGAATAGTGTCTCTCGGTTATGATGCCGATCAATTCTTCACCGTCCATCACGACCAAAGAACCAATATCTTTTTCAGCCATTTTTGCCACTGCATCAGCGACTGTGGCATCCGGATCAATGGTCCAAAGCTTCCGGCCCTTCTGTTCAAGCAGATGTTTTACGGTCATCTCGCGCCCCCCTTCTCCAAACTTGCGGCGGCAGCGGCGGCTCGCGCTTCGTCTTCTACACGCATACGTTCTTCATAGTGCCGCCGCTCAATATAATGCGGGTCATCGGGCACTTCACGCCACGCCTGATCCAAGGCATCCTTGTCTAACGCCTGTTTGCTCTTGCGCTCTGTCCATACGACCCAGGCGATGGAGGCAACCATAAAAAGTATGATGAAGTTGAACAGCATCGCGTGTCCTTCCTGACCCGCTTATATGTTGTTGTGCCTTGCCTCCCTGCCGCATTGATCTGGCTCGCGCTGCCGCGCTGCGCGGACTGCAAGATGGTCGTATTCATCCGCGATCTTGAGGACAGCAGCGTTAGCTTCTGGATCCCTAAGATGCAGCGCCAATAGCCGAGCTTCCTGCGCCCGCAGGTGCCAGTGAGCCGGATTATTCAAGAATACGGACATTACCGCGCTCCTTGTTTCAGGGCGCGAAGCTTGCGCTCTTCAAGTGTCGCCGCTCCGTATAATACGGGGTCATTGATCCCGCACGCCTCATCGAAGCCAGCCTCTTTTAGTGCCTGTTTAAGCTCCCGCACTGTCCATACGACCCATGCGATGCAGGCAACTACAAAAAGTATGATTATTAGCTCGGCCATCACGTTTCCCCAGGGCAGTGCGCGCTAATCATCCAAGCTATTTGGAATTAGATAATCAGTGCTGCAGTTCACGCGATTACGGATGTTTGCGTATGCGTGAAATAACCAATGTAAGCTACGCGTGCGGTCGGATTGTCTGCTAAGTGCCAATAGCGGACATTGGGACCAACCTGTAAACTATTCCATCACCTCGTCGGCGGCCACCAGCAGCGTTGGCGGCACGGTGAGGCCAAGCGCCTCCGCGGTCTTTAGGTTGATCAGCGGTTCGAATTTGGCGACGCTAAACTTTCGTTTGTCATCACTCGTATCCGCATCGGTTTCAATGCGACCAATGCCAATGTAGCCGCGACGATATTGAATACCGATGCCGCCACGAATACAGCCGTCCAGCTTCCGGTTGCCGTGGTCAGCACGTTGGCGAATGGGACCAAGAGAGCGGCCACTCCCTTGGCCGTGTAGAGCATGCCGTAATTCGCTGTCGCGAAGTTCCTGCCATAGATGTCAGTACAGGTTGCCGGAAACAGCGCAAAGATTTCGCCCCAGGCGAAGTACACCAGTCCCGACAACAGCACGAACAACATGGGACTGTTCGCGAACAAGAGCAACGTATAGATGCCGATGCCTTCCAAAAAGAAAGCGATGAACATCGTGTGCTCACGGCCAATCTGGTCGGATACCCAGCCGAAAAACGGCCGCGACAAGCCGTTAAGCACGAGGCCAAACGACAATGCAAAACTGAGTGCTGGCATGGTCAGTCCGAGAATCGATACTGGGACATTGTCGATTGCGAAATCCCTGGCGACGGGAGCGAGTTGGGCCGTCGCCATCAGACCGCTGGTTCCAACCATCACGAACATCGCGTACATCAGCCAGAATGGCGGTGAACTGAGTACATCCGAAGGCGTATAATCATGTTTGGTTTGCTGTACCGGCAGGAGAACCGGAGCTGCAACCTCGGCCTGCCGCGGCGCGCGCAACAGCAGCGCGACAACCATGACCACGGCACCTTGTCCAAGTCCGAACCACAGGTAGGCAGCCTCATAGCCACGTGATTGGATTACGTTGGCGATGGGTACAACTGTCAGAGCCGAGCCGGCGCCAAAGCCGGCGGCCGTCAGTCCGGCGGCAAGGCCGCGCCGGTCTGGGAACCACTTGAGTGCGTTGCCGACAGTCGCGCCGAAAATCGGGCCCGCGCCCAAGCCGGCGATTACCGCGGCGATGTAGAGCAGGATCAAGGAGTCGGCGACGGAATTTATAACCCAGGCGGTCGCGATTAGCGCTCCGCTGCCGCAAACCATGACCCTCGGGCCGAAACGATCGATCAAGTAGCCCGCGAAAGGCACCACCCACGATTCCGTCACGATGTAAATCGTGAAGGCGACCTGAATTGCCGCCCTGCCCCAGTGGTACTTCTGGTCGATCGGATTGATGAACAGCGTCCAACCGTATTGCAGGTTGGCGATCGTCACCATGCAGATGATGCCGAGGACGAGTTGGCGCCACCGTGTCCATTCGGACACTACTGCGCGAACCTCCAACCTTGGCGACGTTGTTGTGATCTCTCAACCCCCAATAATGTTGTCATTATCGCGTGTAGCATTACGTATGCTAATATGATCCCACTTGCAGCGCAAAAAACATTCTTAGCGACGAGCAGCATGTCCACTAAGTGCCAATAGCGGACTCATGCACCGCAGCAAACAGCATCCTTATCGATCGCCTCATCGGCGCAGCGAAAAGCTTAGAGCGATTGTCAACACTCCACGCAGTCCTTTTTGAGGCTCTGAACAAACGCGACCACTTCATGCTTTTCAGCTTCGGGCACTTGGAACTTCGCAAGAGTTGCAGCGGCATGACCGAGGAACACGCTCCAATCGTTTTCACCGATGCGCATGCCCTTGTGGACGAGTGCCATGTCTCGGCCACGATAGTACATTGGCCCCCCTGCGCTCGCGCAAAGAAAGTCGATGAGGAGTTGCTTTTCGCGCATTATACCATCCTCTCCGCGATGCGCCCAGAAACGCCCGAGTTGCGGATCGGATCGAAGCCGCGGTAGAAGATCATTTGCAACCGCGGCAACGGCGTCATATCCACCGAGGCGCTCGTATAGAGACTTTGTCCCGTCACTCATTGTGTCATTCCCCAAAGTTCGCGGTTTACCGATCTACGGTACGAAAAATTTTTTTGCTCAATCCATCAAACCAGAGAATTGCGACCCGCGAAATGGGGTTCGAAGTGCAATTTGCGCTGCAATAATTCCGAGCCGCCAATGGCAGAGATGGGTCATTAGCGTTAGCGGACATGGCGACGGGTCCGCGCGATGTCCGCTTTACCCCCATGTGTGGACGGCTCCGAGTTGGCAAGGACTTTCTTCACGTTTGCAGCATTGGTCGGTGCGCTCATGTGTTCGGCCTGTGTGTGCGGCACACGAGGCCGTTGGCCATAATGCCCTCCGCGGATCTTCGGTTTGAAGGAAATCTTAGATCGTGCTCCAAAGCGCAGCACTATGATCCTTACAAATAGGTATGGAGTACCGTGGACTTCGGATGGGTTTCGCACGTCATGGGGAAAACTGCGAGATAAAGCCGGAATTAGCGGCCTTACATTTCATGATTTGCGTGGATCTGCCGTGGTGCGTCTCGCATTGGCTGGTGCCAGCGTTCCGGAGATTGCTACCTTCACCGGCCATAGCCTTGCCGATGTCGAGAGCATTCTTGACCGGCAACTATCTTGGACGTGACGTGAAGCTTGCGGAGAGCGCCGTAAAAAAATTGGAACGGAACGAAAGGCGCACCAATTCTACAAAACGGTTACAAAATGCGTCGTCCCGCACTCCTTCAGATTCGAGTAAGTGATTGATTTTGTTGGTGGGCGCACAAGGACTCGAACCTTGGACCCGCTGATTAAGAGTCACGCCGTCTGGGTGCAATATCAATCAGTTAAATGTAAACGCCGCCAAACCACGCTATTTCAGAACAATGGGTTACGAGCGAATTGTAAACGGAGTGGATCGGTCTTTGACCTCCAACCAGACCGTTATGAGCGGTACGCCCTCCCCGGAAAAACCGGAAAAAGCTGACCATTAGCGTCGCGTTCGACGACGTTTGACGACGTTTGTTCCTGTTTGGTTGCGCCGTATCATTGGTCATTCATTGGTCGGCGACGACACAAAATCGAAAACTTCTTCTGCCGCATCAAAGATTGGCGACGCATCGCCACTCGCTACGACAAGCTTGCTCGCAATTTTCTTGCTGCTACCACGCTCATCGGTGCACTCTACTGGATCAAATTGTGAGTCCAGACCCTAGCTCGCATTGAGACAAATCAACCACCCGCGACCTTGAATACGAACGGTGGTCTCAAACAGGCGACTGCGGCGTGAAGTTTTGAATGCTCGCCGCGATTCCTCTAGATCGCGGTGCGCATGGGCCGGTTGCGAATGTCGGCCCGACCCGCGACGTGAACGCGATCGATCTGTAACAGGGTCGGAGGAATAAAACCGTTCTGCGCGTTGCGTCGCGGGCACGACATAAGTAAGCAAAACGGAGCCACGGCCGGTCAGACCGAATATTTCGGCGTTCCGCTGGGCCAATCCTACAAGGTCGCGGCGATAGCCTCGACGTGAATTGCGGCCGTTCGCTCGTTCCTCCCGCCCTTGGCTGCGGCTCTTTTTGAATAGGATCACCGAGCGCGCGGCAATCACTGTGTCATTGACCGGTGACGCTCGCGTCGCGCGGGGGCGACTGCTCGGCAGGCGTTGCGGCGTGAGCGACGCGGTGTCGAAGCGTAACGCGGTGTCGAAGTGCAACAC
>JBARNC010000512.1:0-6010 GCA_049802775.1 Pseudolabrys sp.
GCTATCAGACGCTGCGCTTGCGTGCCCTTTCCCGCCCCCGGCGGGCCAAAAAGGATCAGTCTCATCGCGTGCGGCCTCGCAGCTTCGAGCGCTTTATCAGGCCTTCATACTGGTGCGCAAGCAGATAACCCTGGATTTGCGCCACCGTATCCATCGTGACGCTGACGACAATCAACAGAGACGTGCCGCCGAAATAGAATGGTACAGCTGCATAAGAAATAAGGATTTCCGGAACGAGGCAGACAATAGCGAGGTAAAGCGCGCCGACCGCGGTGATGCGCGAGAGCACATAGTCGATGTACTCAGCGGTGCGCTCGCCCGGCCGGATACCAGGAATGAAGCCGCCGTGCTTCTTCAGGTTTTCTGCAGTCTCGGTCGGGTTGAACACAACCGCGGTATAGAAGAAGGCAAAGAACACGATCAGCGCAATATAGAGCAACAAGAACAACGGCCGCCCATGACCAAGCAGCGTGGTGACGGTCGTGAGCCAATTGGGACCCTGCCCCGCGTTGAAGTTGGCGACCGTCGTCGGAAGCAAGAGCAACGACGACGCGAAAATCGGCGGGATCACGCCCGAAGTATTGAGCTTGAGTGGCAGATGCGAAGACTGGCCCTCAAACATGCGGTTGCCGACTTGGCGCTTGGGATATTGGATCAGCAGACGCCGCTGCGCACGTTCCATGAAGACAATGAAGGCGATAACGGCGACCGCCATCACGATGACAGCGAGGATCAGGCCAGTCGACAGCGCGCCCTGACGGCCAAGCTCGAGGGTGCCGGCGATCGCCGACGGCAGCTCGGCCACGATGCCGGACAGGATGATCAACGAAATGCCGTTGCCGATGCCGCGGGCGGTGATCTGCTCGCCCAACCACATCAGGAACATGGTTCCGCCGGTGAGTGTGATGGTGGTCGAGATCAAGAAGAAGATGCCGGGCTCGCTGACCACGCGGCCGGCGCCTTGCAAGCCGACGCCGATGCCGTAGGCCTGGAACGCGGCCAGCACCACGGTGAGATACCGGGTGTACTGGTTCATGATCTTGCGGCCCGCCTCGCCTTCCTTCTTGAGCGCTTCGAGCGTGGGCGAGACCGTCGTCATCAGCTGGATGATGATCGAGGCCGAGATGTAGGGCATGATGTTGAGCGCGAAGATCGCCATCCGGTGGATGCCGCCGCCGGAGAACATGTTGAACATACCGAGGATGCCGCCGGCTTGGGTATTGAAAATCTGCGCCCAGGCGTTGGGATCAATGCCCGGCAACGGGATGTACGTACCGAGGCGATAAACCAGCAGCGCACCAACGGTGAACCAGATGCGCTTCTTGAGTTCTTCGGCCTTGGCAAGCGCCGAGAAATTCAGATTGGCCGCCAGTTGTTCTGCCGCCGAAACCATCGATTGCTCCTTCGGCCCCCGCCCGGGTTTCTGTCATGGCCTGCGGATGCAGAACATCCAGCCGCCGCGATGCTCTAGATATGCCCGGCCTAGCCGAACGGTAGTCGGAACTTACTGATCGCCCGCTTGCGCGAACGATGACGCCCAGAGGACCTACTCAGCCTTAGCCTCACCTGCCGCCTTCGGCTTGCCGCCTTTCGGCTTGTCGCTACCCTTGGCCGCTTGCAACGCCATACGTTTATTCTTGCCCTTCGGTTCGGCATCTTCTTCCTTTGCCGGTGCGAGAATCTTCACCGTGCCGCCGGCTTTCTCTACCGCTGCAATCGCGGATTTCGAGGCGCGCCAGATCGAGAATTCAATTTTGCTCTTGAGTTCGCCTTCACCGAGGAGCTTCACGCCGCCTTTCTCGCGTCGTATCAGCCCAGCCTTGACTATGACCGCAGCATCAACCGGAACCTTGGCATCGATAAGGCCAGCGTCGATCGCGGCTTGCACCTTGCCAAGGTTGACTTCGTTGAGCCGAACCGCGAATGACGTATTGCGGAAACCGCGCTTAGGCAGCCGCCGATGCAGCGGCATCTGGCCGCCTTCGAAGCCCTTGATGCGCACGCCGGTGCGCGCGGTCTGACCCTTGCCGCCGCGGCCGCCGGTCTTGCCCATGCCGGAGCCGATGCCGCGACCGATGCGCATCCGCTTCTTTCGTGCACCCGCCCTATCGGCGATCTGGTTGAGTTTCATCGCACTGTCCTCTTACTTCGCGGCGCCAACCACGCGCACCAGATGCTGCACCTTGCGGATCATTCCGCGGGTCGACGGCGTATCCGGCAGGTCGCGCACGCGCCCAATCTTGTTGAGGCCGAGCCCGATCAGCGTCGCGCGCTGGTCATGATGGCGCCGCTGCGGGCTGCCCACCTGCTCAACCTTGATAGTCTTTTGTGCCTGAGCCATGCCCTAAATTCCTCAGTCAGCCGTCGCTTCCGCGTCGCCATCGCGACGGCGCGCCTGCAAGGTCGAGACCTTGATATTGCGACGGGCGGCAACCGAGCGGGGTGAATCCTGATGCTTGAGCGCGTCGAAAGTCGCGCGCACAACGTTGTACGGGTTGGACGAGCCGAGCGATTTTGCCACGACGTCCTGCATGCCTAGAGTGTCGAACACCGCGCGCATCGGGCCGCCGGCAATGATACCGGTACCGGGAGGCGCGGCGCGCAGGAACACTTTGCCGGCGCCATGGCGGCCAAGCACGTCATGATGCAGTGTGCGGCCCTCGCGCAGCGGAACGCGCGTCAAGCTGCGTTTGGCTGCGTCGGTCGCCTTACGGATCGCCTCCGGCACCTCACGAGCCTTGCCATGACCGAAACCGACCCGGCCCTTCTGATCGCCCACCACCACCAGCGCAGCAAATCCGAACCGGCGGCCGCCCTTGACCACCTTCGCCACGCGGTTGATGTGCACCAGCTTGTCGATGAACTCGCTGTCGCGCTCTTCGCGGTCGCGCCCGCCGCGCTCTCGATCTCGTCGAGGTTCATGTGCCATGTTTCACCAATCCGTTAGAAGTTGAGGCCGCCTTCGCGCGCCGCGTCGGCCAGCGCCTTGATGCGTCCGTGATAGAGATAGCCGCCGCGATCGAACACGACGTCTTTGATACCCTTTTCTTTGGCGCGCTCGGCGATCAGTTTTCCGACCGCCTTGGCCGCCGTGATGTTGGCACCACTCTTGGCGCCCTCACGCATTGGCTTCTCGAGCGATGAGGCCGTTACCAGCGTCGTGCCTTTCACGTCGTCGATGAGCTGGGCGTAGATATGCTTGGACGAGCGGAACACTGATAGACGCGCGCGCCCGCGGGCCGCGAGCTTTATCCTGCGTCGTACCGTCGCCGTCCGCCGTGCGGTCCGGTCAGTTAATCTCGACATGGCGCGTCCTCTACTTCTTCTTCCCTTCCTTGCGGAAGATATACTCATTCATGTATTTCACGCCCTTGCCCTTGTAGGGTTCGGGCGGGCGGTAACCGCGGATCTCGGCCGCGACGTAGCCAACTTTCTGCTTGTCGACCCCGGTGACTACAATTTCGGTTGGCTTCGGCGTTGCTATGGTGATGCCTTCCGGAATCGGAAAGTTTACGTCGTGGGAAAAGCCGAGCTGCAATTGCAGCGTTTTGCCTTGGACTGCAGCGCGGAAACCCACCCCCGTAATTTCCAACTTCTCCTCAAAGCCTTTGGTCACGCCCAATACCACGTTCGCAACCAGAGTGCGTGAGGTACCCCACATCGAGCGCGCGCGCTTGCTTTCCCCACGAGGCTCGAGCTTGATCGCGCCCTTGTCCATAGCCACCAACACATCTTCGTGCACGAGGACCTGCAGGGCACCCTTCGGCCCTTTCACCTTGACGGTCTGCCCTTCCACATTGGCGGTGACGCCTGTGGGAACCGCGACCGCTTTTTTGCCGATGCGAGACATCAGAACACCGTACAGATGATTTCGCCGCCCACATTCGCCTCGCGGGCGTCATGGTCGGCCATAACGCCCTTTGGCGTTGACAGGATGGCGACGCCAAGACCGTTGTTGATGCGCGGCAGATTGCGAACCGCTACGTAAACACGACGGCCAGGTTTGGAGATACGTTCGATTTCGCGGATAACCGGCTCGCCGTCGAAATATTTCAGCTCGATCTCGAGCTCAGCCCGCCCACTAGCGTGTGCCACGCTTGCATAGCCGCGGATGAAACCTTCCGTCTTTAGCACTTCGAGCACGCGTTCGCGCTGCTTGGAGCCCGGCATCGAGACTTTCGACTTATTGCGCATCTGCGCATTACGGATGCGCGCGATCATATCGCCGATCGGATCGTTTACTGCCATCGCGCCCTCCTCACCAGCTCGACTTCACAAGGCCCGGAATCAGGCCTTTGGAGCCAAGGTCGCGCAACGCGATGCGGCTCAAGCGATGCTTGCGGTAGTAGGCGCGCGGGCGGCCGCTGAGTTCGCAACGATTGCGTACGCGTGTCTTGGAAGAATTGCGCGGCAGTTCAGCCAATTTTAGAGTAGCGGCGAAACGCTCCTCCATCGGCAGCTTCTTGTCGTGCGCGATCGTTTTCAGCTTCGCACGCCGGTTGGCGAATTTCTTCGCCATCTTGCGCCGCCTATTATTCTTCTCGATTGAACTCTTTTTCGCCATACTTTCTCTCCTTGCGGTTCCACGTATGAGGCCTAACCTCACTGCCGGAACGGGAAGTTAAATGCGGTGAGCAGCGCGCGCGCCTCATCGTCGCTGCGGGCACTGGTACAAACGGTGATATCGAGACCCCAGGAATCGGTGACTTTGTCGAAATCGATCTCTGGAAACACGATGTGTTCCTTGATGCCGAGGCTGTAGTTGCCGCGACCGTCGAAACTCTTCGGATTGAGGCCGCGGAAATCACGTACCCGAGGCAACGCGATATTTACGAGCCGGTCGATGAAGTCGTACATGCGCGCCTTGCGCAGTGTGACCTTGCAGCCGATGGCCTGACCGTCGCGCAGCTTGTAAGTGGCGATCGACTTACGCGACTTGGTGATCACTGCCTTCTGGCCCGCGATCAGCGACAGGCCATTGGCGGCATTGTCCACCTTCTTGCGGTCGGCAACACCCTCGCCGATGCCCATGTTGAGCACGACCTTGGTGATCTTGGGCACCTGCATGCGGTTCGAATAGCCGAGCTGCTTCGTAAGTTCTGCGCGAATGACACTCTCGAAATGGGTGCGCAGGCGCGGCACATAGTCCGAGCGTTCGCGCGGTTTCTTGGCTTCCTTCGGCGCGGCGGCTTTAGCCTGTGCCTGGGCTTTCTTTTCCGCCCTGGCTTCCGCCTTAGCGTGTGCGGTCTGCTGCGTTTCAGCCATCGATCTCAACTCCGGAACGCTTGGCAACGCGTACCTTCTTACGTGCGTCACCCTCTCCTACGAACTTGAAGCCGACACGGGTCGGCTTGCCGTCTTTGGGATCGGCGACCGCCAGATTGGACAGGTGAACCGTACTCTCCTTGGAGACGATGCCGCCTTCCTGCTGCGCGGTCTGGCGCTGGTGGCGCTTGACCATGTTGATACCGCGCACAAGTGCGCGATCCCGATCAGGACGCACCTCGATCACCTCGCCCGTGCGGCCCTTGTCACGGCCGGTAAGCACGACCACCTTGTCGCCCTTGCGGATCTTGGCGGTCATTACAGCACCTCCGGGGCGAGAGAGATGATCTTCATGTGGTTCTTGGCGCGTAGCTCGCGCGGGACCGGCCCGAAGATGCGGGTGCCGACCGGCTCCATCTGCGGCGTGATCAAGACCGCCGCGTTGCGGTCGAAGCGGATCACTGACCCGTCCGGGCGCTTGATGTCCTTGGAGATGCGCACCACGACGGCCTTCATCACGTCGCCCTTCTTCACGCGGCCGCGCGGGATTGCCTCCTTCACCGAGACGACGATAACGTCGCCTATAGTGGCGTACTTGCGCTTGGAGCCGCCCAGCACCTTGATGCACATGACGCGGCGCGCGCCGGAATTGTCCGCCACGTCGAGGTTAGTTTGCATCTGAATCATGTTGCCGCTCTCATTGTCAGGTCGCGCATAACGCTCATTGAACTTTCTGTTTTTTCTC
>JBARNC010000513.1:0-1850 GCA_049802775.1 Pseudolabrys sp.
GTTTCACCATCAGCCTGAAGCGCAGCACCCAAAATCTTCAGCTATCCACAACAACGCCGGCCGATTACCCCATCTTTGGGCCAAAAGCGGACATCAGCTCCCCCCGAAAGCGGGCACTCGGCGGTTCGGAACCAGCGCACCGTTTTAGCCAAGCCAGATACAAACGATACAAGACGAGAGCGAGGCGACATTCGCCCGATACCAAGTGCATGTAGAACAAGCGTGTCAAATGAACCTCGGAGCGCCCGTTACCGATGGCCCCAAAGTCAAACCGCGAAGAGGACAAGAAAATGAACAAACAAATGACACCGGCGGAAATCGAGTTCGTCCAGCAAAGCTTCGCGAGATTTGCTCCAATCTCGGAGAAGGCCGCCTTGGTTGGGGTAGAGTCAGGCCCATTGCCTCCGCCGAACATTCCCGCCGCTATCGCGCTCGCCAGCGTGACGATGAAATAGTGCGGAGGCTTCCATGCGGACCGAGTTTATCGACACCTTGATTATCGGCGGTGGCCAGGCCGGACTGGCAATGAGCCATATGCTTAACCAGAGAGGTTGCCCAAGTATCGTGGTTGAGAGGAACCGGATTGCCGAACGTTGGCGGACGCAGCGATGGGACGGTCTTCGGTTCCAATTTCCCAACTGGTCGATTCAGCTGCCCGATTTTCCATTCCCATATGCCGACCCTGATGCATTCGCAACGAGTGATGAAATTGTGAGATATCTCACCGCCTATGCGAAGTTCGTTGGGGCATCGGTTCGTTGCGGCGTTACCGTTCAGTCGCTGCGACGCCGTGATTCCTCAATCGGTTTTGCTGCCGAGACGTCGGATGGCCGAATCGAAGCAGCGAATGTTGTTGTAGCGACCGGTCCTTACCAGCGTCCCAAAATCCCAACACTATTGTCGAATAGCGCCACAGTCTTTCAGGTGCATGCAAGTCGCTACCGTAGACCGGAACAGCTTCCTCCTGGAGCGGTACTGGTGATCGGCTCAGGCGCCTCTGGCGTACAAATCGCCGAAGAACTCCTTCGTGCGGGTCGCCAAGTCTATATCTCAGTGGGGCAGCACCGCCGGATGCCGCGCCGCTATCGGGGCCGCGATCTGATCTGGTGGCTATCGGCCCTCGGATTGGACCAGACACCTGTGGAGAAACGCGGGCCAGACCGTTCATTGCCACTGATCACCGGTGCTTATGGCGGTCACACCCTCGACTTCCGACAGCTGGCCGCGCAGGGCGTGAGGGTGCTGGGTCACCTAAAAGCCGCACATGATGATTGGCTGGACTTTGCGCCAGATCTTGCCGCCAGTCTGGCGCATGGAGATGCCGCCTATGCAGGCTTATTAGATTTGGTGGATGCCCACGTTGAACGCAACGGATTAAACGTGCCGCGTGAGCCTTCGGCTCGTACGAAACTGCCAGATCCAAGCGACCTGATCGAGCCTTTGCAACGACTCAATCTTCGCACCGCCAGCATTGGCTCGGTGATCTGGGCTACAGGCTACGGATTCGATCTCAGTTGGATTGACGTTCCTGTGCTAGATGCGCGCGGGGAACCTGTTCATTGGCACGGCATAACCAATGTGCCGGGCATGTATTTTATTGGTCTGCAATGGTTATCCAAAATGACCTCTTCGTTCTTGTCTGGAGTGGGAGACGACGCCGCCCGGCTCGCAGACCATATCGCCGGACGTCGCAATCGAGTCGCCGCATGACGAGGAGCCCGGCCATGTCCGCTTCTCTAATCGGCCGGTTGGGGTCAAGCACTTTCAGACTATCCATCACGACAGTGTCGATGTCGCTCACGGGCTCGTGCTTCTCTTCGGAATCGGCACCAGGGCCCTTCCATCATGGG